>JAFEBR010000256.1 GCA_018242565.1 Planctomycetota bacterium
AGAGGTGGCTGACAGCGTGTCCACAGGCCATTTGAAGCGGCGTGGCAGCGGCAGCCCCCAGGAGAATAGCGATGCCAGTCTTTCGTTGGCGTGAATCGTGGGAGCCGTTCCGTGACCTGGAACGGCAAGTCGATCGGTTGCTGGGGAGCCTGCCCTTTCCGATCCCGATGATTCGGCTGGAGAGGCAATATCCACCCGTCAACCTGTATGAACTCGAAAACGAGTATCTGATCACGGCCGAACTTCCCGGAACCTCGTCCGACGACCTGGAACTCACGATGGGAAGCGGAATGTTGACTCTGAAGGGCAAGCGAACCGGCCCGGTGGGCGTCGCGGACGACCGATTTCGGCGTCACGAACGAGTCTGGGGCGCCTGGGAGCGATCCTTGAATATTCCTGACCGGGTTGAGTCCGAGCGCGTCACGGCCGAATTCAACGATGGGATTCTGAAAGTTCACCTGCCCAAAGCCGCCGAAGCGAAACCGCGACAAATCCAGGTCGTGCAAGGGAGCACCTCATGACATTCGAGCCCCCCCCATCCAGCGCCGGTACGGCCCAGATTCCCGTGCACCACCACACGGAAGGCCAGCCCCCCCCGGCTGATGGCCCCACGCCCGAATCGGCAGCAGTCACCGAAGTTCTGTCGGCCGAGCGGGCGCTGTTTACGCCACCGGTGGATATCTACGAATCTGACGAGGGGTTGGTACTGATCGCCGATCTCCCCGGTGTGTCGGTGACCTCCCTGGAACTGCAGGTCCAGAACAACAAGCTGACACTGCTGGGACGGGTGACCACCCAGATTCCGGAACAGGCAAAGGTCCTGCACAAAGAATACGAAGAAGGCGACTTCCTGCGCTCGTTCATTCTCAGCGAAGATGTTGACCACGATCGAGTTACCGCCCGGCTGAACAATGGCGTTCTCGAAGTGGTCCTGCCGCGATCGGCCAAGACCGCCCCGCGACGGATTCACGTCAAGGGAGACTGACGCCCCGTTGGCAGCCGTCTCTGCACAATCAGGCCATGCCTGTTTTCAGAACTGACGGCCAAGATTTGTTCGATGCCAACGAATGAATGGTCAGGACCGAATGCCATGAGGTCCTGCCGTCTGGAACTTTGAGCCACGCGATTCCTCGAGCCGACTTTCTTACACAGGAGCAGTGGCCACCATGTCGAATTCCGCAGACTTGCCGCCACAAGGCGCTGTTCCTCCGACCGAGAAAATTCGCGACGTGATCGCGGGCTGGATTGAAACGGTCACGACTCAAGGAGAACGCGCGATCGACTCCCTGGGGCTTCGCGGTCCCGGCAAACCCTGGATTCCCTCCGTCGATCTGGTCGAAAGTCCCGAACAGATCATCGTGCTGATCGACTTGCCGGGGGTTGACCCGGCGCGGATTGAGATTCTACTCGTCGGCAACATGCTCACCGTCAAAGGCGAGCAGTCGGTCACCTGGCCGCAAATTGCTCGCACAGTGCACCGCCGCGAACGTCCGGCAGGCGGATTCTCGCGATCAATCCCATTGCCAGCGCCGGTCGTCCCCGAGAATGTCGTGGCCGAGTCCCGTCACGGTGTGCTGACGGTGACACTCGCCAAAGAAGTCCGCAGCCAGGCCCGCCCGATTCCAGTCACCGTCCGCACGTCCACGACGTAACCCAAGGCAGTCCAGACGACTCAGTGTCCCACCGCTCCGGGTGGCGGAGTCCCTTTGCCGTCGCGAATGTAGTCGGCTCGCATTTGGGCATATTCGGCCGGCGTGAGTTGTTCGGACTCCATCATCTGCCCGCTGCGCGATTGTTCGAAGTACCGCTTCAGGTACGGCACACACCAGCCGCAACCCGTTCCCGCACCGCCACAGCCACTGATCTGGCTGGCCCGCACCGGCTTGTTGATCCGGATGAAGTTCAGGATTTTCCGCTTCGAGATATGGAAGCAGTAACAGATCGTATCGTCGATTTCCACGGAAAGCCGTCACTACCGGTTTAGTCTAGAGGTCAGGCAACTCACTGGCTGCACTCCGATCATAACCAGAGTGCAGCCCGCACACACCATTCCGAGGTCCAGGATTCGGTCGTTGTGCGGGCACCGGTTCGGCGATGAGTCCGAAATCGATGAACTGCCCGCCACGAGCCTGCCAGCCGTGAACCGCCAATTGGTTCTTGCCTTTTCGCAGCAGTCGTCAGGCCTCAGCGAGAATTGGGATCTCTTTTTCGTCTCGGCTGAATCCTGGTATCCGCGCAGCCAGCACGCCATTGAGATACACCTCGGCATCCTCATCATGATGCACGACGAGACTCAATCGTTCCGCGTCGACGTTATCCAGCGTGTCTTCACGTCACAACCTGATGTCGCCACTCCGCCAGTCTGTCCGGACATGCGCACCGGAGGTCCCGCCGGTGCCGAACCCCGCTGGACCGGTCTACCATTGCGAATCACGAAATTCCGGCTGGAACCAGAAATCTTCCGGACGATCGAGTGTATCCCGCCAGAAGAATCCTTCGGCGCGCGACGGTGGCACAACTTCCACCGTTGGAGCGGCCGCAGCCAAGTTGGCCATATCGAAGTTGAAATAATCGACGAGCCCGCGATCGCGGCGCGCTCCCAGGCGGTTCCGATGTTCCCAATCGACGAGGAACACCGCTAAAATGCTGGTGTCCAACCCGAAATCCACGAGGGATTGTCACTGATGCCTGCCCCTGCGTTGCTGCCACTGCGAATTGCTCTCACCGTCAGTTTACTGGCTTGCTTGCTGCTGACAGTACCGGCGCGACGATTGGCTGCGGATCAGACGCCTCTCCGCCAGCGAGTCACCGCGCGGCGTCCGGTTGCCGTGGTCGTCAGTCCCGACGGATCGCGACTGTTCACGGCCAACCGTCGTACGGGTACGATTTCGATCGTCGACCCCACCACGCGCCAAGTCACCCACGAAGCAGCAGTCGGGCAGAACCTGTCGAGCCTCGTCTGGATTCCGCGCACGACTCTGCTCCTGGCCACCGATGAGGCCGCGCACGAGCTCATCCTGTTATCTCGCGAGCCAGACAATGTACACGTTGTTGGTCGATTAAAAGTCGCCCCCTACCCCGTCAGCGTGTCCGTCAGTGCCGATGGTCGCCGCTGCTACGTGGCATCGCTCTGGTCGCGAAAGCTGACCGTAGTCGATATGCGTTCCACTGCGGGGAAAGCTTCGGCATTGTCGGCTTCGACCGTGATTTCGCTCCCGTTTGCCCCCCGCTTGCAGGCCCTGATTGACTCAGGAACCCGTTTGGTGGTCGCCGATGCCTTTGGCGGTCACCTGGCCGTGATTGATACCCGCGCGAATCACTTGGAATCGGTCCGGACTTTTCCCGCCCATAATATTCGCGGCCTGACCGTAAACGCCGAGGGTTCTCGCCTGCTGGTGGCCCACCAGATTCTGAATTCGCTGGCGCGCACGACTCCCGACGATGTCCATTGGGGGATGCTGGTCAGCAACGTCGTCCGCGCGCTCGACCTCGATGCAGTGCGAACGCCTGCGTCGAAGGTCATTGACAATTGCGAAGTCCATCCCGTCGGCGATGCCTGGCTCGGAGGCGCCGACCCGGGCCCCGTGGTGCTGCTCCCCGATGGCCGGGTCGTGCTGGCCATCAGCGGCATGGGCTCCATCGGACTACTCGGCGAATACGATTCTCGCGTGCAACGAATCGAGACCGTCGCGCGGCCGAATGACGTTGCCGTTTCACCCGACGGTAACCGGATCTATGCCGTCGATGAACTGGCCGATCAACTCAGCCTCATTGATGTCGAAGACACGGGTGAAATCGGACGGGTCACGCTGGGGCCTCGACCGGAACTCACGGAAGCCGATCGGGGAGAGCGGCTGTTCTACAACGGCGAACTGTCACACGGAGGCTGGATGAGTTGCCACAGTTGCCACACCGACGGGCACAGCAACGGCCTGCTCAACGATAACCTGGGTGACGGCAGCTTCGGGGCTCCCAAGCGGGTGATTTCTCTCTTCGGAGTTGGTAACACGGCCCCCTGGGCCTGGAACGGGGGTGCCAGTGAACTCGAGGCCCAGATCAAAAAGTCTATCGAAATGACGATGCGCGGTCGTGACGCGAGGCCCGAACAGATTCAGGCCATCGCGGCCTTCCTGAAGACACTTCCCGCGCCCCCCAGAATTTCGCCCACCGATCCCCAGGCCGTAGCTCGCGGTCAACTCGTCTTCGAAGCGCAGCACTGCAATCGCTGCCACGCCGCTCCGGACTACACGACGAAAGCCACCTACGATGTCGGACTGATGGATGAACTCGAAAACACCCGGTTCAATCCGCCGTCACTCCGCGGCGTGGTGCATCGCGACCAGTTGTTTCACGACAATCGAGCCCATTCGCTGGAAGAGGTGTTCCAGAAATTCCACCACCAACTCGACGGCGAATTGCCCGCGACAGAACTGGCTGATCTCATAACGTTTCTCAAAAGCCTGTGACGGTCGGTTTCTCGTCGCCCTGCTCGGGAAGACCGCGACGGTGGGACAAGTTATAAACTTGTCCCACGTTTTCGCGGGATCCCAGATTACGACGCGTCGCTCAATAGGCAGCGGCGTGCCGGCCGGCCCGCGAGTCTCCGGCGGCTTGCAAGGTTCCGTCTGGTAAAATGGCAATCACGCTCGGATTCCACAGCGGCCCCGGGCTGAGTTCCACTTTGTGCCCCAGCTTGGTCAATGCCGCGACGGTTTCCGGATCGGCTTCGGCGTTGATCAACAAGCTCCCCAGCCTGGGGGGCGTTTGACCGAATGAACCCAACAGATGATTTGTGCCGAACCGCACGGCCTGCAACGAGTCGACGGGAGACAGACCGAAATCCAGGTGATTTAGCACGGCCTGCAACGCGGCCTGGTCTTGCCCATCGCCACCCGCAACACTCACCCCCAATACCGGCTTGCCGTCTTTGAGCACCAGCGTGGGGGTCAGTGTGATGCGCGGACGTTTCCCCGGTTCAATGCAATTGGGATGTCCCTCCCAGGCGTTGAAACTCTGTAAACGGGACCCCAGCCAGACTCCGGTCATACCAGCCTGAACACCGCTCCAACCACTCGGCGTGGCAACCACCACGTTGCCCCAGCGATCGGCCGTGACACAAGTCGTCGTATCATGCACGTCTCCGGTCAGTCCCAGCCGCTTTTCGGGATCGGGCAAGAGAGCTCGTCCGTGTCGCGGATCCCCCGGGCGCTGCTCAAGCGACGCCTGCCGGCGGTCGATCAGGTCCCGGCGTTGATTGATGTAGCCTTGGGAAAACATGGCCTCCACGGGTACGTCGACAAATAACGGATCGGCGAAGTAGACATCCCGGTCGGCCAGCGCCAGCTTCATCGCTTCGATCGTCAGATGAATGGTCTCCGGGCGATTGTGCCCCGATTCTCGCAACGGGAAACCTTCGAGCAGTTTCAACGTCTGCAGCAGGTATGGGCCCTGTGTCCACACACCACACTTATAGACGGTGTGCCCCCGGTATTCCGCCGACACAGGTTCTTCGACTCGGGTAACGTGCGTCGCCAGGTCAGTGAAACGCAGCAAACCGCCGTGCTGGGCACACCAATCCGAGATTTCGGGTGCCATCGGTCCGCGATAGAAGTAATCGGCCGCCAGCCGCAATCCGCGTCGACGATCACCTGGCCCGCGCGACTCCGCCGTGATCAAGCGGCGCAACGTGGTCGCCAGCAAGGGATGCCATTCCAGTTTCTGACGGTCCAGCAATCGCAGTGTGGGTTGGGCGACATCCACCAGACGCAAAGTCCCGTGACGATCCAGCAGGGTGATCACGGCATCGAAAGCCGCCGGCACGGCAGCCGCTTCAATGCCACTCGTGGGAATGCCGCCGCGGGCCACGAAATGCTGGCGTGTGGCCAACCGCGGTGCCACTCCCTGACCGGCCAAAACCTCAATCGTGCCTCGCTCGGCATTGTAAATCATGACCGGAACTTCGCCGCCAAAGCAAAAGCCCCCCGAATCGGTGACGCTCAACGCCAGAATTGTCGCTGCGGCCGAGTCCGCCGCGTTTCCGCCTCGACGGAGAATCTCGATCCCCGCCGCAACCGCTTCGGCACCGCCCGCGCTCACGGCCCCCTGTCGGCCTTGACCGGAATGCCCTGGCAACGGTTCGTCGGCAGAGGCCTGTTTCCCCGGGACCAGTCCGACGACGGCGAGCCAGGCCGAAAGGAACATCAACCACACGCGAGACATAATCATCTTCGGGCTCCGGCAGAATCGATCGATCAGAGACAGAATTCTACTAATCGCGCTGGTCCATCGGCCACCCACCTGCGGGAATGCGCGAGGTCACCTACAACTCACGATTACAGCGACGGCAGCGGCAGCGATGGTTGATACCGGATGTCTACGAATTCGACACCCCGGGCCGCAGAAACACTCACCAGCAGCGACTGGAAGGGTTCGAAGACCAGTTGAATCGGATATTGTTGTCCCAGAAAGTCAATCGAAATCTGGCGCGTCGTGAAGCCCTGATACCAGGACAGACCGTAACGCATCGGGTATTTCACTTCCCGGGCCAGCGGATGCGCGAAAAATACAAACAAGGTATCGCTCGTCTGGCGTGCCCAGAAGGGGGGCAGATCCACCCCGGAAACGAGCGGAGCCAACTGCGCCTGATTCAAATCCGTAAACGTGCTCGCTCGCGCACGCACACGCTCGAGCAACGCCGAGAAATCGCGACGCGGACGCTTGCCCGGCACCTGCGGTTCCCGGCGCAGAATGACTTTGAGCCCCTGCTCAGACAACCGGTCGATGTGTGCCAGGGCGTCACCATCAAGCCAGGCCACATCAATCAGCAATGCCGAAAACCGGCAGCCGCCGACCTGCAGACCACCATCGACCATGTCTGCCTGCTTTAAGAACCAGGGAGAAATCCACAATGGTGCGAACGGCTCAGTCTCCCGGGGCACAACCACATGCCGCATTTCCCAAAGGTAATTGGCCCCCGGTGTGCGGTCCTCGGGAGGAATCCGTTGGAGTCGCAGGTTGTCTTCGTTCGGCAGATAGACCGCCAGGCGCGAGGCGGTCTGCCCGATCTTCATCAGCGCAGAAACGTTTTCGAGGTAGCCGTTGAATGCCGGTAATTCATAGGCAAACACCGAGTCTGGCGCGACATGTACTGACGCGTAAAACTCATTGGGTCCGTCGACACCATTGAACGGCATGCCATGCCAGACAATCTGGTTCACGCCCTGCGCGAACAGGGCATCGGCCAGGAGTTTCAAGTCGGCCACCTGTTCACGATGCCAGTATCTGAGCGGTTCGTAATTCTTCAAAGTCACGAAACCGTAGATACAGGTAAAGGTCTCGGCGCTGACGACGGGTCGCTGCGCAAGGGCCGCAGCCGACGCAGCAATCCGCGAGAACGGGGGATTAAACAGCAACGCCTCGGACTCCGGGATATCCACAACCGCATACGCGGCAAGCAAGTCAGACGGAGTGCCGTGACATTGCACGCGAGACCAGGTGCCGTGTTCGTGACAGATTGCGGTGAATTCCTCGAAGAACTCGGTCTGAATCGCCTCGGCCACGATCGTCCGGTAATCAAACAGCAGATCCGGGTCGTTGTCGATCTGTTGCAGGCAATCTTCCAGTCGGTACCCGAACCGCTCGGCGAAACGATCCCACAGCTTCTGATCCCAGATGTGGTACGTTTCCAGTTCCAGGGAATCACAGAAGAGAGCCGATCGTGCCCCGCGCAGTGCC
>JAFEBR010000257.1 GCA_018242565.1 Planctomycetota bacterium
AATTGCTCCAGATCCCCGGGGCGGCCCGACGCCAGCCAATCCAGCAGGCGGGTGGCAGGAACCACAAATCGAGTTTCGTCGGAATCGGGCGGCAACAATTCCCGACTCTTGGCGGCAATCTGCGAAAACCACCGGATGGCTTCCGGATGTAAGCGCTGCACAACCGAACTTACCACGCCGTCAAGATCCTGCTGGTAACTGGCCGGCAGTGCCTCCCAGACTGCGTCAGGCCGATTCTCACTTAAGCCCCGCAGCGCCGCCAGGACGGCTGCATCTGCCGTATCGGCCGGTTTTGACAGGGGCGCTGAGTGGCCTCCTTGCGCCCCACGTTCCCGTGCGAGATCTCCCCGATCTGACTCATGCGAACACCCGTAGAGTACCAGGAACAGACTTCCAGCTGCTGCGATCAGCCACACCTGGAATCCCAATCGACACACGAACCGCAACATGTTGAAACCTGGAGACACGGGACAGAACCATTCCATGAACGCGCGTGGATAGTACGCCACGGGAGACAATTCGGCAAAGGGAAACGGCACGTCCCAATGGTCGCCGGCATCGTCCCGAACACCGCAACCGGCGATTCGCCCGCATCGGCCGGTTGCGATAGGAGCTCACCGGGCACAGGCAGACGGCTTCTTGACACTCTGATCGATGAGAAATAGCATTGAAATATGCAATTCTCCCCACGCTGATCGCTGGTCCCATCTCGAGCCTCGCTCACCGTATGAATTTCAGGTTTCCGATCAGCAATTCGTCTGCCTCCGCCTCGTTGCGGTCGATCGTCGGCTGCCTGCTGGCGTGCGCTCTCTTTTATGCACAGGCGCACACTCTTTCGGCACAAGACGCCCGTGTCAGCGAAGATGAACAGGTCCAGTCGGCGATCAAGAAAGCCGTGGCGAAACTCAAAAAGAACGTCGCCACGCTCAGCGCCGGCGAATCCGCGCTCGTCACCATGGCCTTGTTGAAATCCGGACAGTCGGCCGATTCGCCCGAGATTAAGGCGGCACTCAACCTGATTGTCGATCGTTGCAAAGGGGATGAATTCAAGCCGGGCAACCATCATGTTTACGAAGCCGGTGTCAGCATCATGGCACTGGCCAACGCCGATCCGGTTAAGTATCGGCCACAGATTCAAACGATCGTCAAATTCCTGATCGACAACCAGCAGGAAAACGGCGGGTGGTTTTACGCGAAACCAGCGCACAGCACCGACGGCGATACCAGCATCACACAATACGCCGTCCTTGGTCTGTGGGAAGCCACGCGGTCTGGCGTGCCGGTCCCGCGACGAATTTGGGATCGTGTCGCCGAATGGCACCTGAAATTCCAGAACGAAGATGGTTCGTTCTCTTACCACCCGGTCCAAGGCTCCTTTGCCTTCGGTAATGGGGGCACTTTAACAATGACGGTCGCCGGCACGGGATCGCTGCATGTGGCTCGACTGTACCTGTACCCGGATGCCAAGGATCTCGAAGAGCTCAAGAAAAAAGGGCTGAAAAACGGAAAACGATTCGGCATCCTGGAACCGGTCGATCCGAAGTCCGGAGACTCGTCTGTCGATCCTGAAAAAGCGGTGGCTGCCGCCGATGCGGCCTATCGCCCCACAACACGCCTGGCAGCAATCGACAAAGGGATCAAAGCGGGAACACAGTGGCTCGCCGATCGTTTCACGATCGAACCCAAAGCGGGGCATGACATTTATTACCTGTACGGAATCGAACGGTTGATGGCACTCGCCAACGTCACCAACTTTGCTGGCCGCGACTGGTATGCCGAAGGATCGGCACATCTCTGCCGTATTCAGGACCAGACCGGCGGTTGGAATGACAATTGCGGCAATGAACCAGCCACCGCACTGGGATTGTTGTTTCTGGGCAAGGCCACATCAAAAATGCTCGGCCGTAAGCCACCCCGTCCGGTGGAGAAGAAATTCGGGGGCGGGTTGCTCGTCGGTGGTCGTGGCTTACCCGAAAACCTCGAAACTCTCGAGGCAGGCCAGCAGGGTGTTCAGGTCCGGAAACTCAAAGGGCCAGTCGATGAACTGCTGGCGGAACTGGAAAAGGCCGACAGCCAACAGGTCGAAGCCGCACAAAGCGGCTTGGTCGAGAAAATCGCGACCGAAGATCCGGAAGCGCTGATTGGCCAGACCAACCGCTTGCTGAAACTGGTCACCGACAAGCGGGTCGAGGTCCGACGAACCGTTTTCTGGGCACTGGGACGAACCAACGACCTGCAGGTCGTACCGCGTTTGATCGAAGGACTTCAGGATTCCGAACCTGCCTGCGTCATCGAAGCGCGGAACGCCCTGCAATTCATCAGTAAAAAGCTCGATGCCCACGAACCTCCCGATGAGTTTGACGCGACCCAGCGTGCTGCGGCTGTACTCTTTTGGAAAAAGTGGTACCTCGGAGTCCGCGATTACGCTGAACGTGACGATCTCACAGAACTGCCTCCGAAGTAATCCATGTCGCCCCCTGCTGCCAAACCTGTACCGGCCACTGTCATTCGCGTGACGCGTTATGATCAGGTCAGTGCCTTTCTGTTTTCTGCCATCGGGGGTCTGTGTTTCTGTGTATTCCTGCTCTCGTTCGTATGGTGGGCCACTCGCGCCCCGAAACCCAAAGAACCCGTGCAGGTCGAACTGGTCGAAGAAGAAGCGGGCGGGGTGGAAGATGGTTCTCCCGATGAAACCCTGCGTGTCGACTCACCCGATCCGCCGAGTCAAGATGCCGTCGCCGGTGATGTATCATCCGACCAGCAGGATATCCAGGAATCACTGCAGCAGGTGGTCTCGGAAGTTCCCGGTGCGGTCGATGTCACGGTCCAACGCCCCCTCGACCTGGGGGTTCGCAATGCTGCGAAACCGGGCAGCGCCGATGGAACCGGCCGGCGTGCACTGGGGTCTGGTCCCGGAAAGGGCGGCGGCTTTCCCCGCGAGCAACGCTGGATGGTGCGCTTCGCCGATCAGAGCAACATCGCCGAATACACCAAGCAACTCGATTATTTCGGTATCGAATTCGGCGCGGTCGTGAAGGGCAAACTGATGTATGTCTCAAAACTCTCGGAGGCCCGCCCGACAGTCCGCACCGCCAACTCCGGCGCCGACGAGAAACGGCTCTATATGACCTGGCAGGGTGGTGGACGAAAACAGGCCGACCTGCAGATCTTTCGCAAAGCCGGCATTGAAATCGGGGACGG
>JAFEBR010000258.1 GCA_018242565.1 Planctomycetota bacterium
AAAAGACTGAACGAGTCCCCGATGAGACCGATGGTCGAGGACACTCCGTATCAAGTCCCTGCAGATCATCAGGCTGCCGAAGTTTTCAGCCCGTCACCGCCGCTCAAAGCCGAACCGTCTGCGCAGACCCCGCAATACAGCCCTGCTCAGGCAGAAACCGCGCCCCCGATTGGCATACGCGATCCGGCAACTCAACGGTTCACAGCGCCCGTCACAGCGATGCAGCCAGGGCAGGCGATCGCCGAATCCCCCGTCGCCAGCCGGCTGAAAGCCCAATTGCAAGAGCAGGAGCAGGCCGTGAACGACTTTGCGGCGAAAGTGCGCGGCCTGTTGGCAGTGGAACCCGCCCAGCGAAATCAACAGGCGCTGGACAATGCCCAGCGCGATTTGAAATCCCAGCTCAATGCGGTCTTCGAACTGAAATTACAACTGGAAGAACTGCAGGTTCAAGAGCTGCAATCGCGACTCACCCGGCTCGAACAGCAGATCGGTCGCCGCCGGGCCCTGCGAGACAAGATCGTGGAACGCCGCGCGGCCGAACTGCTGGATCAAAGCGGGTTGCAATGGGACACGTCGGGTTCACCCACGAAAACTCCGCGCCCAGTTGCAAACGGCGAACCAGGTCGAATGACATCACCCTTGCCCCCCAAGCACGTCAAAATCATCCGTGACAAAGCGGCGATGTTGCTGGAAAACCTGGAAGCGAACAATTTGAGACCGGCAGATGTCCTCTTGTCGCTGAAAGACTTCGAACGCCTGGACCCCGACCTTCACGTCCAACGGATGCAGAAGCTTCTGGAAGTGACACGAAAACTGAATCTGTCCGGTCGGATCAGCAATCTTGAGTGCCACCAAATCGAAGAGGCCTGCACGCCCCAAGCGCTCGCCCAGAGAACGCACGAACTCACCCAGAAAGGTTTCACAGGCGTCAGCCTGACGGGCCCGCACGACATGCGTGTCATTTTCCGTATTCACAACGACGATTTGGGCACGCAACCAACGTACTTTGTGGAACGCGAAGCCCTGGCGGTCAAAGAGACCCCGCTCACGCTTTACGACGCCAATTCCCCGCTCGCGATCGGCGGTCAGCTCGACATTTTGCCGATCGCCCCGAACAATCCGGAAGCAGCCGCGTTCCTCGAAGACAATCTGGTGTCGTTCCCCATCTCAGAGCAGGACGTCCGCATGGCCGCGGATGGCGTCGATGTCACAAAGGTCGTGGTCATGAAACACTTTACGCGGGCCGACGATCAGCAAGACGCGCAAATTGTGCTGGAGACGCTCGATTCGACCAAATTGGCACCCGGTACCGACCTGACCGCGGAAGCACGGGGGGTGATCGCGATCTTAAAGCTCTCGGGACGATTCCGGATCGCACGAAACCTCATCCGACCGACACCGGGTGGAAGCACGCCCCTGAATCCGTCCGACGATCCGTCCGCAGACAACACTGCTACAAACGACTTGAACGCAACTCCATTCATCGCACCCGCCACCACTCAGCCCGACACAAACCCGACGACACCGCAACCTGCATCAATCTCGCGTCCCTTCAAGCTGCGCTTTAAACTGGCCAGCGACATCGTCCAGGATCTGCGGCCGATTCTGCTCGACCGGCCTGGCCATGAAGCCCGTCCCTCGGCGGATAACCAGGAAGTGCTCGTGTTGGCCCCACCCGCGGTCATGAACCGCGTGGAAACGTTAATCAACGTGCTCGACCAGCCCGATCCCATCTCCCGCGGCCCCAATTTTGAATATCCACGCGGGTCGGTCATGGAAGCCGCGCGGTCGTTCTTCTACGCCTGCGCGATCGAAGATGACCCCGCAGCCTTCTCGAAAATGCTCTCGCCACACGTGCTGGCGACACTGAAGGGGGACACCAAATCCGCGAACTTCGAGAAATACCTGCGGGGAGAGGCCCCCGATCCCGACTGGGAAAAATCCCTCCGTGGCGATTGGCCCGGGAAGAAAGATGCCCTGCGCCGGTTCGTCAACGAATGGAACAAATACCCGCTGAAACGCCTTACCGAGACCGGCCTCGTCGCGATTGGCTTCGGCGCCAAGCACTTCTGCTCAGTGTCGTTTTCCGGTGCGCCGACAGAATTCTACGAAGTCACAATTGAGCCCGACCGCACGCGACGTGAAGCGGACCAACCACTCTACCTCTTCAATTCGCTCCCACCGTGGTGGCAGGCGGAAAAAGTCACTGCCCCGTTGGAACCGCTCCAGCCGAATGACGACACCAGCCCAGCGAGTCCAAATGAGCCGTAGCCTTGGAGTGGGGGAATTCAATTCCCGCCCTTCGTTCTTCCGGTACCGACAATCCCCAAACAAACCACGCCCCCGCCGTGTCGTTGGAATAACGCACCGGTGGCCATTCCGAATTTTCGACGTCCGACGATCTGTTCGGCAGGCGCGTCTTTCCCTGAAAACAAAAGGCGGGAATTGAATTCCCGCACTCCAAGGAGCCACACACAACCCTGACCTGGCAGGCACGGGACCAGATGATGTTAACGCCCCAAAATTCGATTCCCGCCCTTCGTTCGTCAGGTATCGACAAGCGGTGGACAAAACACACACCCGCCGTGTCGTTGGGAGAACGCCCCGGTGGCCATTCCGAATTCTCGACGGCCGACAATCTGTTCGGCAGGCGCGTC
>JAFEBR010000259.1 GCA_018242565.1 Planctomycetota bacterium
GACTTTATCCGTGTTCATCCGTGTTTATCTGTGGCTGAACTTTCATGGAACAAACAACGGGACCACCCACCTTATCGAGACTTGTGGACGATTCAGGAACGTCAGGAACTTGGGATGCCTCAAGAGCGGTCGGGATTCGGAGTCAAGCTGTCGCCAGGACGCGGATCTGGAGGCGTTGAATTTGAAATAGCCACAGATGAACGCAGATGAACACAGATTCCCCTGAGGACGATACAACGAACGCCGTCGCACCAACCCGACTTTATCCGTGTTCATCCGTGTTTATCTGTGGCTGAACTTTCATGGAACAAATAGCGGGACCACCCACCTTATCGAGACTTGTGGACGACTCAGGAACATCAGGAACTGGGGATGCCTCAAGAGCGGTCGGGAATATCGGCTCGTGTTGGGAGCGTGAAAGCCCGGAGCGGCGGCGCAGCACGCTGAGTCTGGCCGAGTTCACGAATGGGTCTGCCAAACAGGGCGACCAACACTCACGCTGCGAGCACTGACCGACGACCGCCAGCGACTTTCGGTGACGAACTCGAAACAGAAATGGTCGATCGTGAGCGCTATTGTGGCCTGTTCCCCCCCGTGGCACGGCCAATGGCGACCGAGACCGGCGGTTGCCGGGGCGGTGCCAGCCCCAACGGGGTGAGATTCGATAGCCCAGCGGCGCAGCCCTGGGTTTGAAAGAGAGGGCGGGCCCCAGGCCCAAGGGGCCGAGATCCCCCAGGCTCGTGGACCGATGACGGAACAGGAATCTCACGCCGATTGGGGCTTTGCCGGCGGCATCACCCGCATCATGCCATCACTCTTTCTCGCGACGAGCGGGAATCATTGACTGCTCGATGAACTGCTATGACGTGCTGTGTTGACATGTTCAGCGAAACCTTGTGACCGTGAGTGCGGGACTCGCCTCCCGCACGACCTGCCGACTGCGATTGCTTCCGACACGCATCCGCGAAACAATAGAATCAAGGTCCCCTGAGTCCTCAGATGAGTGCCATGAAAACATACGAAACATTCGCCACCGTCGAAGAGCACGGCCAAGTCAAGTTGGCCGGCGTACCATTCGCCCCGGGCACGGAAGTCGAAGTCACCGTCTTCCCCAAACGCACTTCGCCCGAAGAATTCATCGTTGCCTGGCACCGGATTTGTGGCGAATTGCGCAACCTCGCGGCAGTGCAAGACATCACGGATGACGAAATCCGCGACGAAATCGATCGCTATCGCGCCGCTCCATGAATGTGCTGATTGACACCAATGTGCTCCTGTCGGCGGCGCTCCGTGACAATCTTCCGGAGCGCGTCGTGCTGTACGTAGCGGGTGGCGATGCGATCCGCAGGATTGTCACCCCGGAAATCCTCAAAGAGTACACCGAAGTTCTACGTCGGCCCAAGTTCAGGCTCGCAGAACAAACGCTCGAGCGATGGGCAGAATTGCTCGCCATGCGATCTGTGGATATCGGCAGTCCGCCATATGTGCCCGAATTTCGTCGTGATCCCAAAGACGCGCCGTTTCTTGCCGCTGCAATCATGGCGAGGGCCGATTATCTGATTACCGGCGATCTTGACCTTCTACAAACGAACGAGCCCATCGCCACACGGATCGTCACAGTTGCCAAGTTTGCAACCGACTTTCAGATTCAGTGACTTTGACCTACGTCGTTCCGCCGCCGGTGCCGATCAGCGTCACGGCGTTCCTGCTGCATTTACGCAGGGAGGGCGACCGGCGACCGAAAAGACATCGTGATCTGGTCCATCGCGTCCCGAAAGAAATAGGCCAACGGCACGGACCGAAACGCTGGCAAAATCAGGCCGCGCGGGGGACGGGGTACGCCGGGGTGGCGGACTTGGCGATGGTGGCCGGGGTTTCGGAGACGGGCCAGGTTTCACAAAGGGCCACCATCAGCTCCGACAATTGCGTCAGCCAGATCATGCCCTGGCCGGGGCGCGACAGGCCTTTGGCCGAGATCCGTGTCTGGTGCCCAGCACCGCGAGGCATGACATAATGGAATTCCCACAGGGGAGCCGCATTCGACACGCTGCCGGCCACCGCGGGGCTGACTTTCAACTCGGAAGCCCACGACAGGGTCGCCAACTCTTGCGGCGTCCGCGCGTTTTCGCAGGTGAACTCAATCGACAGGGCCTCCAGTCTCTCAGCCCGGCGGACAATTCGCTCCCACAGTTCCCGTTCGGCCGGGGCCGCGGCATTCTCCACCCGCACGACAACGAATTTCGCCTGCAGCGTTTCCGGCATCCATTTCAGCAACGCGCCGAACGCCTGAATGTGCTGCAGCAGCAACCGGGCCTCGTTGAAGCCGAACACTTTTCGCGCTATGAGAACTGAAAACAGGACCACACAGACGCTGATGGCGATCAGGTCGTTGTTGAATACCGTAGAAACCAGAACCGCCGCGGCCGTGGTGCCGCACATCAGGCAGATCTGCAGCAAGGTCTGCGAGGGGGTCAAACCACGATCGCGCAGCACATGGTGAATGTGCTCACGGTCTCCTTGACCAATGTTGCGACCATTGAGCTTCCGCCGCAGAATCGCCATCGACGTATCGAACATGGGCACGCTGAGCAGCACGACGGGAATCGCCAGCGTCAGGCCGGCTGCTTTTTTCGCCGCCGCGTCGAGAGACAGCGCCCCTACCAGGAAGCCCAACGGCAAACTGCCCGAATCGCCCATGAAGATCCGGGCGGGGGGCCAGTTGAAACACAGGAACCCAATAATCGCTCCGCACAGAATCGTCGCCAGCAGACAGACTTCGGCCGCACCGTTCCACCAGGCCAAACCGGCAATGGCCGCCGACGCGATCAGGCTGACAGAACCGGCCAGCCCATCCAGCCCATCGATCAGGTTGACGAAGTTGGCACAAGACACGAGCCAGAGCAGGCACAGCGGCACAGCCAACCAGGCCAGTTGAATATGCACCCCAAACAGGTGTGCGTTGGTGATCGACTGCCCCCACAGAACAAAGGGCAGAATCGCCAGTGACTGAAAAATGAATTTGACCCCGGCGCTCATGCCGAACTTGTCGTCATACAACCCCAACCCGCACAGCAGCGCGGTCGAGAGCAGCAGGTACGACGTACGGTTCAGTTCGGGGAGATCAGGAAGCTGCCCCAGTTGCGACAGCGCCATCCACTCGGCGACCCCCAGCAGTAGAGACAGGCAGACCGCCACGCCGCCCGTTCGGGGGGTAATGCGTGCATGCCGTTTGCGAGATTGGTCGGGGTAATCGAGGATGCGCAACCAATGGCCCAAGTGCATCGCGCCGATCGTCAACACGCATCCTTGGATGAGCGTGATGCCGAACATTGCGGGATACAGCCACATGGAAACACTCCTTTGCCGGTCCGGGCGGCGATCCTTGCCGCGCGGGCCGTAAAGTAGCGATCCAGGCGAATCTCGACCAGACCAGTTTTAGTGGCGAAAATGCCGGCGGCCGGTGAACAGCATCGCCATGTTGTGCTGATTGCAGGCGGCAATCACCTCGGCATCGTTCCGGCTGCCCCCCGCCTGAATCACCGCCGTAATTCCCGCCTTAGCCGCCAGGTCGACCCCGTCGCGGAACGGGAAAAACGCATCCGAGGCTACCACGCCCCCCGCACTGCGTCCCTGCGACTTCTGGGCGGCGATCATCACCGAATCGACCCGGCTCATCTGGCCGGCACCGACCCCAATGATCGTCCCCTGGCGGGCAAACACAATTGCGTTCGATTTGACGTGGCGACAGACGTTCCAGGCGAAGACCAGATCACTGATTTCCGTCCCGGTCGGAGGTCGAAGGGTCACGACTTTCCAGTCGCTTTCGGGGTCGGCTCCCTCGTCGGCTGTCTGGGCCAGCAGACCCCCCGAAACCCGGCGAAAATCGGTCCGTTCGGCCCGGGGATCGTTCAACGCCGCGCATTTCATCAACCGCACGTTGGCCTTCCATTTGGGCCGGGTTGTCAGGGCCTCGAAGGCTTCCGGGGTATAATCGGGGGCGATGATCGCTTCGACAAACCGATCGGGCAGGCACAATTCCTCGGCGACCGCCAGATCGACCGGGCGATTAATTCCCAAAATCGAACCGAAGGCACTGACCGGGTCCCCCGCCCAGGCACGCTGAAACGCTTCTTGCAGCGTATGACCGATCCCCGCGCCGCAGGGATTGTTGTGCTTGAGCACCACCACCGCCGGCATGGTGAATTCGCGAACGAGATTTAACGCGGCGTCCAGATCGAGCAGGTTATTGTACGACAGCTCTTTACCATGCAATTGCTCGGCGGCGGCCAGCGACGCCGCTGGCGGATTCGATTCCACATAAAACGCGGCGTGCTGATGCGGATTTTCGCCATATCGCAGGGTCGATTTGCGAGACATCTGGATCGACAACGTCGCCGGAAACACGCTGTCAGGCTCAGACTGGCCATGCACCAGCTTGGCCATGTAGTCGGCGATGGCCCGGTCGTAACGGGCGGTCATCTCAAACGCCGCACCGGCCAGTTCCACCCGTAACGCCTCAGACAACGGGCCACTGCGCAGAGCCTCGAGGACCCGGGCGTACTGACTGGGGTTGGTCACCACGCCGACATGCGCGTGATTCTTTGAAGCCGAGCGGATCATGCTGGGTCCGCCAATATCGATATTCTCGATCGCCTCGGCGACCGTGACGCCCGGCTTGGCGACCGTGGCCTCGAAGGGGTACAGATTACAGACCACCAGTTCGAACGGCAGAATTCCGTGTTCCCGCATGTGGTGAGCATCTTCCGCCAGATTGGGGCGTCCCAACAGACCGCCATGCACTTTGGGGTGCAGTGTTTTCACGCGGCCATCCATCATTTCCGGAAAACCGGTGTATTCCGAGATGTCGATGACGGGAATCTGCTGCTCCGCGAGATACTTCTTGGTCCCACCCGTGGACACGATCTGGAACCCCAGGTCGACCAGCCCCTTGATGAACGTTCCCAGTTCGGACTTATCGCTGACGCTGACTAACGCACGACGCGGATGCACTTCTGCCATGGACTCACCTGAATTTTCAACAAACTGCCCGAAACTTGGGGAATCCTGGCCGTTGCGAGCACGAACCGCGAGCCAGGGACCGATCGAATCACGAAGGCGAAAACCGGCGAGAGCGTTGGTGCCCGGCACACGGGCAGACGAACGTCCAGATCCCTTTCGAGACGAGAACTATCGCAAAACAATCCCGAGATTGCCAGCATTCGCCACGTGGAGTTGCGCCCGCCATCGCAGAGTTCGTCAGACAAGAACCTCAATGCGGGCCTGGAGACGGGCACAGCCCATCCAGGTCGGGGTAAAACCTCTGTCGGACCACAACGCGAGCCCATGCACACAGCCGGGGTACGGCGGTTGACAGCCTGAGCCCCCTTAACCACGATGAACCTGTGCTGGGCACCCTTTGTCTGAATGTCATACGAATTGTCGTCAACATCAAATGGCTCCTGAGCACTGGAATGGGAACTTCGATCATGCCTCGTCCGCTCTCGCGTCCTTGCCTGCTTTTGTTCATCAGTACGCTCATCGCCGGGTTATGGACCGTGCGTCTCTGCGAACACAGCCAGGCAGCGGATCCAGCCCGGACCGGTTGGAAGTTGACGTGGAGCGACGAATTTGAAGGGACCGCAATCGACCGCTCGAAATGGGATTTCGACCTGGGGAATGGCTTTTTCGACTACACAACCAACCAGTGGATTTCGGGCTGGGGCAACGGCGAACTCGAGTATTACACCCGCGAACCCGAAAACTCCTGGGTCGCGGACGGCCTGTTGCATATCCGAGCCATCAAAGAGTCGATGCAGGGTTGCGGTTATACGTCGGCTCGTCTGAAGTCGCGAAAGCGAGATGGCAGCCCGCTGTTTAACCAGAAATACGGCCGGTTTGAGTTTCGTGCCAAACTGCCCACCAGCCAGGGAGTCTGGCCTGCTCTGTGGCTGCTGCCACAGACCGAAAAATACGGCGGCTGGCCCTTGTCGGGCGAAATTGACGTGATGGAAGCCCGCGGCCAGGAACCACACAAAGTGCTGGGAACCCTGCACTACGGCTCGCGCTGGCCAGGCCATACCCATACCAGCCAGGATTACGTCTTGCCTCGCCAGGGAACGATCGCTGACTTTCATGTGTACGCCATCGAATGGGAACCGGGGGAAATCCGCTGGTACGTCGATGGCGAGCAGTCCGGGAGTCAATCGTTCTGGTGGAGCAGCGCCCGAGCCGAAGGGCAGGAAGCGCCGTTGAGCGAGGCCGACCTGACCCCCTGGCCGGCACCATTCGATCATCCGTATTACATCGTGATGAACGTTGCCATCGGGGGCGGATTTGTCGGCAACCCGAACAAAACGACGGTACTCCCCGCCGAGATGCTGGTCGATTACGTTCGCGTTTATGAAAAAACGGGGGGTTACGGCCCCACCAAACCGCGCGGAAAAGGCGAGTTTCCTTTCAATAAATCATCGCTCTAAAGCCCCTTTCCCGCAGCGCCTTACGGCTTTGGTCCCCGCGTCGCGGAACCGGGAACTGGGGTCTTCACCCATCAGCGGGCATGGATGGAATCCGATCCGCACTTGGAAAACCGGTGGGCTTTCCTATGCTTAGGGATTCGCGTGTTGGTCAGGCTCGGTCTGGCCAAACCGGTTTTTTATCGTGGAGATTGTCGTTCGATGCCTCGTGTTCTGATTACTGATAATTTGTCTGCCGCCGGTTTGAATCTGCTGAAATCCGCCGGTCTCGAAGTGGATGTCCGCAGTAGCTTGAAGCCGCTGGAAGTCCGAGAAGCCCTTAAGACGGCCGACGGGATCATCATCCGCTCGGGGACGACGCTCACCGAAGAATTGCTGAAAGATCAGCCTCGGCTGAAAGTCATCGTCCGCGCCGGAGTGGGCGTCGACAATATTGAGATCCCGGCCGCCACGCGCGGCGGCATCGTGGTGATGAACACGCCGGCGGGAAACACGACCAGCACCGCCGAGCACACGATCGCCATGCTGCTGGCCTTGTCGCGAAACATTGCGCCCGCCGCCGCCAGTATGAAGGCGGGAAAATGGGATCGTAAGTCGTACACCGGCACCCAACTGGCGGGCAAGACCCTGGCAATTGTCGGCATGGGCCGCATTGGCCTGGCGGTCGCCAAACGGGCGCTGGGGCTGGAAATGAAAGTCATCGGCTTCGACCCCTTCCTGTCGGCAGAGCGGGCCACTGAACTCGGCCTGGAAGTCGTGCGTCACGTCGACGACCTCATCGAACGCTGCGATTTCCTGACGGTCCACACTCCGCTGACCGAAGAGACCAAGGGCATCATCAACGCCGAGCGGCTGGCCCGCATGCGGAAGGGCGCCCGGATCATCAACTGCGCCCGCGGCGGAATCGTCGATGAAACCGCACTGGCGGATGCCATTGAATCGGGGCATATTGCCGGCGCGGCGCTGGATGTGTTTGTGCAGGAACCTCCGGGAGACAATCGCCTGGTGAAACTGCCCGGCGTGTTGACCACGCCGCACCTGGGAGCATCGACTGAAGAAGCCCAGGAACTCGTGGCTCTCGAAGCCGCCGAGATCATCAGTGGTTTCCTGCTGCGTAACGAAGTTCGGCACGCGGTGAACATGGCACCGTTGTCGGCCGCGGAAATGGCTGACATGAAAGCGTATCTCGACCTCGGTCGCCGCCTGGGGTTGCTGCTCGCCCAGCAGAAGAAGGGGGCGGGGCTGAAATCGGCGCACCTCATGTATCGAGGCGAGGCGGCGACAAAACACACACGCCTTATTACCTCGAGCTTTGCGGCGGGTCTGTTGGAAACCGCCCTCTCTGAGCACGTGAATATCGTTAACGCCGAATTGCTGGCCAAAGAACGTGGCATACGCATCACCGAATCGTCGTCGTCGGAAGTCGGCGACTTCTCGACACTGGTGCGTGCCACGATCGAAACCGATGCGGGCGAGATTTCCGCGGCGGGCACCATCTTCGGCAAGCAGTTTCTGCGACTGGTTCGTCTCGGGCACTTCAGTCTCGATGCGTATCTCGACGGCATGCTGTTGATCTACCGGCATCGCGATGTGCCCGGCCTGATCGGCTACATCGGCACGATTTTTGGCAAACACAAAGTGAACATCGCCCACATGGCCTTAGGCCGCGAGAAACAGGAACCGGGTGGAGATGCGATCGCCGTGCTGAACCTCGACAACGAACCCTCAGCCGCCGCACTCGATGAAGTTCGCAAGCACCCCGAGGTCACCGGCGTGGAAGTGGTGAAACTGCCCGAGGCCGGCGCTCCGCTGCCCTGGCTCGTCGGAAGCTAATCCTGCCGCGGGTGGCCCCGACGCCCCACAGGCGTCGTGGCCACCCCTGCCACACGGCCACGCGGGGCCCGGTGTTGTCGCGCCGTGGGATGCCTGCCACAATCGGGGCTTACCGTCTACTGGTCATTCGGAGCCCGCCATGTCCACCTGCGTCTCGCGTCGACGTTTTCTGACCGCGGCCGTTGCCGCCGGATGGGCCCTGCCCGCGGCGGTCCTGCAACCTGGTCGCGCCGCGGCCGCCGACAATGATCCCCTGGACCTGCTGATTCTGGGTGGCACTGTCATCACCGGCGATGGCTCGAAGCGGTTCGCCGCCGATGTCGGTATCAGGCAAGGCCGCATTGCCAAAATCGGTGCGATCGGGCCGGCTCAGGCCGAAAAAACGCTGGACGCCAGGGGGCGCTTTGTCTGCCCCGGGTTCATCGACATTCACACCCACAGCGATCGAACCTTGCTGGCCGACGGACTGGCCGAAAGTGCCGTTCGACAGGGCGCGACCACGCATGTCATCGGCAACTGCGGAGGCTCGCCCGCGCCGCGTGAACAGGCCCCGGCAGCGAATGAGCGGACTTTTCGCACGTATGGCGAATTTCTCGCGGCCCTCACTGACTCGGGCGTCTCGATCAACATCTGCGGACTCGTTGGGCATAACACCATCCGCGAAGCCGTGCTGGGCATGCAGCGCCGGGCCCCCACCGAAACCGAAATGAAGCGGATGCAGGACTGGGCGGCCGAAGCGATGCGCAGCGGAGCCGTCGGGATGTCCACCGGCCTGGTTACGCCCCCCGGCGCCTGGTCCACGACCGAAGAGATCATCGAATTGGCCCAGATCATCGCCAAACAGGGGGGCTTGTACGCCTCGCACATGCGGGGCGAGGCCCGAACCGTCGTCGACAGTGTCCGCGAAGCTTTACGGATCGGGCGCGAATCGGGGGCCCCGGTCCAGATCTCGCACCACAAGGCGGCCGGCCGCGAAAACTGGGGCAAAACACGGCAGACACTCCCTCTCATTGAAGAGGCGCACCGCGAAGGCCGGACCGTACATCTCGATGTCTATCCGTATCGCGCCGGCAGCGCGGCGTTATCGCAACTGGTCCCTCCCTGGGCCCACGAAGGCAGCGAAGGAGAACTGCTCAAAAGACTGCAAGACCCCACGACTCGCCAGAGCATCGCCCGCGACATGCTCGAAGGAACCGCCGACTGGCCGAACTTTTTCAAAATTGACTGGGATGACATTCAGATCACCTCCGCGGTGACGGTCGGCAATCGCGTCTGGATCGGCAAGAAAGTCGGCGATGTGGCCCGCGCGCGAGGCTGCTCAGGTGTCGAGGCCTGCATCGACCTGCTTATCGAGGAGCAAGGCCGCATCGGCATGATCAATTTCGTCATGGACGAAAACGAGATGCAGTCGGTGTTGCGGCATCCGCTGTCGATGATCGGTTCCGACGGCTTTGCCCTGTCGGCCGCGGCGCGGCAAGGGCAGCCTCATCCCCGCTGTTATGGGTGCTATCCCCGCGTGCTCGGTCGTTACTGCCGTGAGCTGGCGTTGTTCAGCCTGGAAACAGCGATTCACAAAATGACCGGTCTGCCCGCCCGCCAACTGGCGCTGGCCCAGCGCGGCTTACTGCGCGAAGGGTTCGCGGCCGATGTGGTGGTCTTTGATTTTGAAAAAATCATCGACAAGGCCACGTTTGATGATCC
>JAFEBR010000025.1 GCA_018242565.1 Planctomycetota bacterium
CCGCAAGCCGGATCCCGTGTTCCCGAGTGGGACCGAGACGACATCCGCGAGATCTTCGTCGGAAGCTATCGCGTGATTTATCGATACGACGTTGACGTTGAGGTCGTGGCGGTCATCCATGCCGCACGGATGCTGGCGGAGCGGAAACCACCAGGTGAAGCAGGATTGAAGTAAGCGACAATGACAAAGTCGAAGCGGCCTGCCGCCGCTTCATAGGTGGGTGGGACCACCCCAGGCCGAGCGGCACGCAGGCCTGGGACTGTGGAGACCGCATGCGGCACAGCCCCCATCGGGGGCGAGATCCCTGTTCCAGCAACGGGCCACGGGCCTGGGGAATCTCGGCCCGTTGGGCCTGGGGTCCGCGCTCTCTTCCAAACCCAGGGCTGCGCCGCTGGGCTATCGAATCTCACCCCTGTGGGGCTGGCACCGCCTCGGCCACCGCCGGTCTCAGTCGCCGTTGGCCGTGCCACGGGTGGCACAGGCCACAACCGCGGCCAGAATCGACCAATCCTGTTTCGAGCCCGTCACCGAAAGTCGTTGGCGGTTTCCGGTCAGTGCTCCCGGCGTGCGCGATCGTCGCCCTGATTGCCGGGTTATCCGTGGAATCGGCCGGGCTCAGCGTGCTGCGCCGCCGGTCCGGGCTTCCATACTCCCAACACGGGCCGATTTTTCCGACCGCTCTTGAGAATCCACAGCTCCTGACGTCCATAAATCGTCCACAAGGCACTATCAGGTGGGTGGCCCACTACTGGGTCCATGAAAGTTCAGCCACAGATAAACACGGATGAACACGGATAAACAAAGGTTGGTGTGACGGCGTTGATTGTATCGTCCCCAGGGTAATCCGTGTTCATCTGTGTTCATCTGTGGCTATTTCAAAATCAACGCGTCAAGATCCGCGTCCTGGCGAAAGCTTGACTCCGATTTCCGAACACTTTTGAGGAATCCCCAGTTCCTGACGTCCATAAATCGTCCACAAGGCACTATCAGGTGGGTGGCCCACTACTGGGTCCATGAAAGTTCAGCCACAGATAAACACGGATGAACACGGATAAACACGGGTTGTGTGTGACAGCGTTCGCTGTGAAACGGATTACAAGCGAAACCGTTTGTTTTCGATTTTGGTTCTGCCGAAATTGATGAGCCAACATAATGGTAACGACGTTGCCTTCAAATCGTTGAGGCGTTGTGCCGTAAACACATCCGACAACTCTCTCGTGGCCTTGAGTTCGATGACGACTGAGTTCTCAATGATCAGGTCAGCAAAAAAGTCACCGACGACCACACCATCGTAGAACACGGTTATGGGTTCTCGTTGCCTGACGACCAGACCGGTTTTTCGCAATTCATGAACCAGAGCATTCTCGTACACTTTTTCCGAAAATCCGCAGCCCAGCGGATTGGCGATTTTGAAGGCGCAGGCAATCATTCGTTCCGTCAGTGCGTTTCACATGTCGTCATTCATCGTATCGTCCCCCCGGTAATCCGTGTTCATCTGTGGCGATTTCCAATTCAACGCGTCAAGATCCGCGTCCTGGCGACAGCTTGACTCCGCATCACGGACCGTCTCGGAAGCAGATCACGGAGAAATTGGAAAATGATCCCGACGACGGTGTCGCGATTATGCTTGCGAGGGCGGGGCACCCACCCTGTTGGCCTTGTCCAGGCCGTGAGGCGAGAATGGCCAGACTCAAGCACACCCGGGACATCTTCAGCCCAGGATCCGCACCGCGCCGGCATGCGCCGACGTAAGTCGCCGTTGGCCGTGCCGCGGGGGCACAAGCCACAACCGCGATCACCATCGACCAATCCTGTTTCGAGCCCGTCAACGAAAATCGTTGGCGGTCTTCGGTCAGCGATCACGGCATGCGCGATCGTCGCCCGGATTGGCCGACGCGTCCCGGAAATCGGCCGGGCTCAGAGTGCTGCACCTCCGCTTCAGGCTTCCACACCACGAACACGGGCCGATCGGCCCGGAGCGGAGCATGGCGGGCTGGTCTGCGACCGCCGTGGCCGACCAGCATCCCGAATCGTTCAGCACATTGCGGCCGGCAGGGCCGATACACAGAGGAACGCCGAGACCAGTCCACGAACCCGCAGCGGTGACAGCCAATTATGGACGTTTGATTGTTCAAATCGAGGAGAGGGAAACGATCGGAAACCCCGGCAGGGAGTTTTGTAGCTTCTCGTCAGACGTGACGAGGTCGCAACCTTCCTGTTCGGCAAGGGTCACATACAGGGCGTCATAGAACCCGATGCGAAAGTCCGAGGCGATTTCCATTGCTCGATCGAAGAGTTCCCCATAGGGGAAGAGTTGCGGGCACGGAACGATGAAATCTTCAAACAGAACCTTCCCCTGTCCCTTTTGGATCAGTCCCTTTCGCTCAGCACGCATCAACGCGTGTCCCATCTCTGCGGGGAGAATATCCGGCGCGATTAATTGTCGCACCTGATTCCGGAATTCTTCCTG
This sequence comes from Planctomycetota bacterium, assembly GCA_018242565.1. Classification (GTDB taxonomy): domain Bacteria; phylum Planctomycetota; class Planctomycetia; order Planctomycetales; family Planctomycetaceae; genus JACQFH01. Next base: position 2,471 of record JAFEBR010000025.1, read on the forward strand.
CAAGGCAACCGCAAGCGCGGAGTCTTTCTCTTTCAAAAAGATCATCTTCAGGGCGACCGACGCATCGAGAACCAGTCTATTCATCGCGCGATTCGTGAAGCAGATCG
>JAFEBR010000260.1 GCA_018242565.1 Planctomycetota bacterium
AGCCACCAATATGACCAAGGCCAGACTCAAGATTCCGCGGCTCAGCATGGGTACGTCTCCGTTCAAGCTATGGGATTGGGATGCAGGGTTTCTCTTTCAGCCGGAACCGGCTAACTCACTATCAAACCGATCACCAGACAAATTGTCAAACCTGCCACGCCCAACAGAAAAAGCCCGGCCATTTCCCCGAACCGCATCGCTCGCGGACGCCATTCGGCAGCATGCCATTGTGACAAGCTCTGTGTATGGTATCCCCCGAGCCGGTGATTCCCTGCGATTCGCTGGCGAATCGAACGGCAGGCTTGCGGTTTGGTTCCGCATGCGGTGAAATGCCATCGCGTTCTGGCGTGTGTCGTGCGATGCCGCAGGCGAAAACTACTCTAACCACAGGCACACGCCATGACTGATGCAGCCGACACTCCTGAAAACGAAGACGATGAAAATGCTCCCACTCCCGGTTGGGACGCCATCGACGCGGCGTTGACCGCCCTGTATCCCGATCAGGAACCGGTGCATTTCGGCACCGCGCTCCCCATGTCGCTGGGAGGCGACGATCCGCTCAATGGCATCAGCGTCTACAAGAACCTGGTCCCGGTGCCGCATTTTCATTTCATCACCTACGGCTTTTCTGAACTGTTCGACAAAGAATTTGACGAACCCGAAATCAGCGGCTTCGGCTTTGAATTGACCTTTCGCCTCGCCTGTGCGGCCGACGACACCGATCCCCCCGACTGGGTGATCGACTTCCTGCAAAATCTGGCTCGCTACATTTTTTCCACTGGCAATCCGCTGGGACAGAATCACTACGTTGACTTGCGGGGGCCCATTTCGCTCGACCATAAAACCGAGATCACGTGTGTCGCCGTGGCGGCCGATCCTCAACTGGGGGAATTCAACTCCCCCAACGGACGGGCCGAATTCCTGCAACTCGTGGGGATTTGTAGCGATGAATACGAATTGGTGCAGGACTGGGACTGCAGTCGCATGTTGCAGGAATTAGCGAAGGTCACCCCG
>JAFEBR010000261.1 GCA_018242565.1 Planctomycetota bacterium
ATTGCGACGCCCGCCAAAGGCAGCAGTGGCGCCGAAAAATACCCAAAGAACTTGGACAGCGAAAACGTCAGAGCCTGCCGCATACCAATCTGCTGATCCCGGGCGAATTGCACCGCCGCGATGCGGCAGATGGCCCCACCAAACACCGACCAGACAATGAGGTTCCAGAGCATCCGCGTGGCGGCATCAGCCAGTTCCGAGAGCGTGGCCTGCCGTCGCAGAAAAACGGGGGCGCGTCCCAAAAAGTCGCGGATCGGCAACAGCACGATCTGCCAATTCTCTGAGGCCCGCAGCAACGTCGTTCGGGGCTTCGTCAGCATGTTTTCAATGGGATTCACGGCTTCGTCGTCCACGGGCACATAGCCCAGTGAAACATCCCACGGCCAGCGCTCACCCTGCGGGTGGGCCAGGTCAAAATTCGAATGCGGCTGGCCAAACGGAAGCTGATCGACAGCCACGGCCCCAATGGAGGTCAGCAGAAGTGCGATCGCCGCCAGAAACAGTTTGCGCAGGTCGGTCGCAATCCAGAACGCCCGTGTCAGGTGCAACCAGGGAAACACCCGTCGATAGCGAATCTGCTCAAACGAAACCGGTAAGTCGGCCATGACTTGTCCTCTGCACGTAGGTCCTGGATTTCCTGCCCCAAAAACGCTGACACATCAGCGGCCGCATTATAACCAGCCGACCGGGGGAACTTCACCCGTGTCCCACTCCCCAGTCGACGCGTGGCGCCTGGCAGGGACGCGAGCCGGGAAATGTGTCCGAGGCACTTGCGCGACCTCAGACGGCGACCGCCTGACGGGCGGTTGCCGCTTCCATGATTTTCTGTTCGGTGGCCTCGGCCCGTGTGAAATGCCCCGTCACGCGACCTTCGCACAGCACCAGGATCCGATCGGATAACGTCAAGAGTTCCGGCAACTCGCTGGATGTGACGATGACGGCCAATCCTTCACGGCACAGTCCGTCGATCAGGCGATACAACTCAGCTTTCGCCCCCACATCGACGCCGCGCGTCGGATCGTCCAGCAAGAGAATCTTGGGACGGGTGAGCAGCCCGCGCCCAATGATGCACTTTTGCTGATTGCCTCCGGAAAGATTCGTGATCCGGGCCTCGATCCCCGCAGTTTTTACGTGCAGTTTTTCAACAATTCCCTCGGCCATTTCGCGTTCCGACCGATTGTTGATGAATCCGGCACGCAATGCGTCCTGCAACTGGCAGAGGGTGATGTTCTGCCCGACATTCAGATCGGCGAAAAGCCCCAGACGTTTACGGTCTTCGGTCACCAAAGCCACCCCTGCGGCCAACGCCTGCGCTGGATGCCGGAAGTTTCGCCGGGTGCCATTCACGAAGATTTCGCCTGTGGGCAGCACCCGGCTCGAGCCATACAGGCATTCGAGCAATTCCGTTCGCCCGGCCCCCATCAACCCGGCGATGCCCAGCACTTCGCCGGCACGTACCGACAGACTGACATCCCGCAAACGAAATTTCTGCGCGTGGCCAGGCCAGGCTAGCGTCACATTGCGTACCTCAAGCATGACAGGGCCGGGAACTCGCGGCTCAAACTGGCTGGCATTTTCGATTTCCCGCCCCACCATCAAGTGGGCCACCGATCGAGGCGAAGACTCCGCCGGCAACACGGTGGTCACCAGTTTGCCATCCCGCAATACGGTAATCCGATCCGCCAGCCGAAAGACTTCATCCATCTTGTGTGAAATGTAGATGATCGTCACCCCCTTGGCCTTCAGCCGGGCGATGATCCGCATCAGGCGTTCGGATTCGGCCTCGGTGAGCGCGCTGGTCGGCTCATCCATAATGACAATGTCTGATTGCAGCGACAGCGCCTTCGCAATCTCGACCAGTTGCTGGTCGCCTACGCGGAGCTTGCCTACGAGTTGAGTGGGCGGAGTCCGGCATTCGAGTTCATTCAGCAACGTTTCCGCCGCGGCATTCATCGATCGCTCGTCCAGCATCCCCAGGAAACCCCGCCGCTCGCGACCGAGAAAGATGTTGGCCGCGACCGACAACTGTTCGACGAGATTCAGTTCCTGGTGAATAATGCTGACGCCCGCGTGCTCGGCGTCGCGGGTCGACTGAAATCGCACGGGCTCGCCGCGCAACAGGAGCTGCCCCTCGTACCGCGAGTAGACTCCGGCGAGCACTTTCATCAGGGTGCTTTTGCCGGCTCCGTTTTCGCCGACGATCGCCAGCAGTTCCCCTTGCCGAATCTCGAGCGACACATCATCGAGTGCCAGAACGCCGGGGAACCGGACAGAAATGTTGCGAACAGAGATGATCGGCGTTGGCGATGTCATGCGTTGGAATCGGCGGGTCGCGTCCCACCCCTTATGTTTCTTCGGACCTCGGAGTTCGCAATTTCGTCATTCAGAAATCAGCAGACCTCTGACAGCCTGCCGGGACTGATCGTGGGCTCCACCTGCCTTTCAGGCGGGCGCTGCCCCCATCGGCAACTGAACACCACGGCCACAAGCAGGGTTCGCGGAGCGCCAAGTTCGGCTCGCCGTTATGAGCCGAATTTCCGACCTCGAATTTGATTGACGGCGACCGCCAGGATCACCACGACCCCCACCACGATCCCCTCGTACAGACTCGATTCAATCTTAATCATGTTGGGAATGCCATTCACGACGAGCGTCAGGAACAACGCTCCGAGAATGGTTCCGCTTATGGTTCCGACGCCACCCCGCAGACTGGCGCCCCCCACAACCGCGGCGGCAATCGCGTTCAACTCGTAACCCATCCCCATATTGGTGGAATTTCCCTGCCCTTCCCGGGCCGCGTAGAGAATCCCCGCCAGTCCCGAACACAACGCACCCAGGCAGTACGCCACATATTTAAGACGATCTGTACGAATCCCACTGAGGCGGGCGGCATCTTCGTTGCCACCGAGGGCGTACAGGTGTCGGCCGAGCACAGTCTTCCGCATGATGATTATGGCGCAGATCGCCACCAGCAGAAACACCACCAGCGGCACGATGCGAATCAAAACCGGCCGTTCCACGCCGGGCACATTCAGTGGCCAGGTCCAGTTGTACAAGCCCCGGACATCGGGAGCCGAGACGGCGATTTTATCGCTCTGATATTTCGCCTGAGCAATAACGCGTCCCAGGCTCCGCAGGCCAATCAATGTCCCCAGGGTGGCAATGAACGGCGGCAGATCAAGCCTGGTAATAAGCAACGCATGGAACACTCCCACATGTAATGCCGTTATGAGCGTGACGGCAGTTGCGATCAACAACGGCCATACACCCACCCCGTCTTTCGACATGACTCCCTGGGGGGACAGATAGTGCAACGTGATCGTGAACACGATACTGCTGAAGGCGATCACCGACCCGACCGACAAGTCGATCCCACCGCTGATGATCACGATCGTAATGCCGATCGCGAAGATCCCGAGCATGGTGGTCTCGGTCGACAGTAACTGCAGGCTGGCCGCCCGGCCGAAGTTATGCTGCTTGTCTCCCAGCAGCACGCCGAAATAGACGACCAGGTTCGCCAGGAACAGCAGAAACTCGGGGCGCGACCACCACCGTTGATTCGACAAGCTTGTCACGACCCGGTCAATCCCTTCTCTTTCAGCCAATCTTTGAAGGCCGGCAACGCCATGCGGTAGGGGCTTTGCAGCGTCGATTTCTCGTCCGGCACAATGACTTTCAAGCCCGTGTCGTAAAAATCCTTGCCGTGCAGCAGTTCATCAACCGCCGCTTGATCCTGCTTAATCATACTCAACAGCAGTTTCGCACCGATGTATCCCATCTTGTAGGGATCCTGTACGACCATGGCATCGATCAGTCCCTGGTCCATGGCGACAATGGCCCCCGGTTCACAGTCGAACGTCACAATCGTGAAATCCTTGCGACGGCCGTTCGCCTGAATCACGTCGGTAATTGCCGGCGCATTGTACGACCAGATCCCCGCGAGAACATTGACGTCAGGATGATTCTGAATCGCGGCGGTCACGTTGTTTTGAGCTTTGGTCTGATCGGTCTGATCTTCTTTGGTTTCCACCACTTCAATTTTCGCCGAAGCGGCCCCCTCTTTAAAACCGCCGATCCGTTCGATGGCGTTTTGAGCTCCCGCAAAACCGACGAACGTCACCGCCTTTCCGCCCGCGGGACGCAATTGAGCAGCAAGGCGGCCGAGTTCACGCCCCCCTTCCAGGTTGTTCGTTCCCACAAAGGCTTCCCGAGCGTCCGCGGGACCGTCTGAATCGATCGTGATCACCTTGACCCCTTTGGTACGCAGAGCCTGCATCGCCTCGGCGACCCCACTGGCTTCCTTCTGCAGCACCGAAATGCCCACGCCTTTCACATCGTCCTGGGTCGCGAGTTGCTCAAGCCGGCGAATCTGGCCCCCTTCCGAGGCATCGTTGCGGACCAGTTCCACGCGGACCCCCAGCTCTTTGCCAGCGTCTTTCAGCCCAACGTTACAAGCATCCCAGAAAGGGGAACTGCCGTTGGTCAGAATGACAATCTTGATGTCGCCTGAGGAACTGCTGCCATCCGCTGAAGGAGCACTGCTCCCACTTCCCGCACCACTTCCGGTGGGGGTTTCGCTGCCACAGCCCGCCAGGGCCAACGCGGCAAGACAGACAATGGGAAAATTCGACCACGAAAGGGAGCGCATGGTGTGGACTCTCAAGAAAATGGCGACGCTGGATATGCCGTAAAATTCAAGATTTCGAGCATACGGGGGAGTCTGGCGGTCGTCAATTCACCCCGCGGAAAGTGCTCGTGGGCAGGTGAATCCCCCACGCTCCGTTCGATGAACATGCAGGCGGATAGCCCCCAAGGAGCCGCACCTGTTTTTGCCGGCCGCAAGGTCACGGCTTCGTCCACGAATCGTTCTGATCAACCCACTGAATGCTGTAGTGATACCAGGCCGCCGCCCCCGATCCGCAGACGAATATGAACACCCCTAAACTGGCGAAAACCCAGATCTGCAGCAGCGCCGCATAAAGCAATGCCAGGATTAGAAAGAAAACGCCCAATCCCAGGCTGACCCACACCCAACGACGTGCCCACTTGCGGCTGTGGATTCTCCACAAACCAAATCGGACCCACATCGGCCAGAGCTTACGGTTTTGCACGACGGGTAACCGTTCGCCACAATTCAGACAAACGCGAGTTCCGGCAGACAACTCAGCGCCACACATCGCGCACAGCGTCGAATCAGATGCGCTCTCGGCAGAATTGGGGGGAATCGACATGCACAGACCGAATCAAAAACAATTGTCGAAACGCAGCGTGGCAACAAAGCCGCGGGGCTCGATGACCATCACATACTAACACCAGACCGAGATCTCCAGCAGGTTCACACCGCCCGGTTATCAATCCAAAAATGGCTTCGGGAATGGTTTTCACGATCGGCAATTCGTACACTACGGGGGTGGGTTTGACTGTCACCCAGTGAACCCGGTCTCTCAATCTCAGGAGATTGCCACTCGTGCCCGCCGATCTGGAGTTTCCCTCACCGCCTGACGGTGCGCCCCCTCCGCCCGCCTTGAAACCGGGCACCAAGGTCGATCCGACCGACATGCTGAACCTGACCTTGATGGGGTCAGTCGTCCGTGTTTCGTTTCCCGACAAGCACCTTGCCGACGAGGCACGCATCGGCTTGTACCGCCAGCAACTCTATAATTTCCTCGATCGCACCGGGGCCCGGTCTCTGCAATTTGACCTGGAGGGGGTGAATCTACTGGCCAGTTGCACTCTGGGCTTTTTCGTCAGTCTGAAAAGCGCAGGCTATGACGTCGAATTGATCAATGCTTCGGCATTCATCCTCGATGTACTCGATATCACCAAGCTGACCGAGTACCTCAAAGTCCGACGCGCCTGAGCCAAGGTCGCTTGCGGATCATCCCCAGCGCCTGCCGGGACCAGACGTGCGCCGCGACATTCGCCTCTGAATCCAAAGCGGCTCTTTGGCCCCGATACCGGCAGCCGCGTGCTTAAACGAAATCCAGAACGGGAAACTTCCCGCCCAGCACGGTGTCCGCGGGCCATCCCAGCACTTTCGTCAGCAAGGTCGCGTAGACTGCGCGAAAATCGGTGTGAAACTTCAGATCACCGTCCACGAGATCAGTCAGGCTGGGATGTTTTCCGTGGACACCCCCATGCACTGTTGGCCCGACGACAAACAGCTGCGAGCCGGCTCCATGATCAGTCCCCAGGCTGCCGTTCTCCTGAACGCGCCGTCCGAATTCGCTGAATGTCGCCAGCACGACCCGCTGATCGAGGTTGTGTCCCTTGAGATCCGCAAAAAATGCCCGAATGGCTGACGACAGTTCCGAGAGCAACCCCTGATGGGCCGGTGCCTGCTGCGAATGCGTGTCGAATCCATCGAGCGACACAAACACGACGCGGGTTCCCAGATCGCCCGCGATAATCTGGGCCACGACCTTCAGCTTCTGCCCCAGTCCATTCGACGGATACGTCGCACTGGGCTGGTATGAGGCCGTGACTTCTTTGAGCTTGTCGGCACTCGAAAACGCCGTCAGCGCCGTCTTCCTCAGAAAATCGAGATTGGCCGAACCAGAATCTGTCGCGGCCCCCGTTTGCTGACGGTCAGCGATTTCGCTCAGCAGACGACGCTGCAGCGGATGATTGGCCTCCGGCCCACTCCCCAGTTCTAACCGATAACCCGACAGATCGCTGACACTGGGCACGTTGACTTTCGCCGAAAGGAGTGCCAACGGTAAGCGGTTGGTCCCCAGCGCCAGGGCCCGCAAGCCCCCCACCAGTCCCGCCACCGTCTGATCGAGCCCCCGGCCAAGCCAGCCGTCCTTGGTGTAGTCACTGTCGGGCCGTGCCGAATGCCAGATGTCCATCGATCGGAAATGCGACCGATCAGGGTTCGGGTATCCGACCCCCTGAACGATTGCCAGATGACCTTCGTCATACAGTTCCTTAAACCCGGTCATCTGGGGATGGAACCCGAGATAATCGTCGATGCGCAGCACCGCCGAAGTACCGATATTGATGCCGGGACGCGCCTTGTAGTATTCGGGATCACCATGCGGGATCACCGTATTCAAACCGTCATTGCCGCCGGCCATCTGAACCAGCACCAGCACGCGATCATTGCGGGGCTGGCCTCCCTCGGCCTCCGCGGCCCACGCCGCCTGCGATAAATAGGCCGGTGGCCGGGCCCCCAGGGACACGATCCCGGCGGCACCCAGTTGCTTCAAAAACACGCGACGGTTGGTGGGCATGAAAATTCTCCGGAGGGGAACCGCAGGCAGAACGCTCGTTTTCGTCAAAGTCTGCCCAGCCCCCGCGCTGTTAAACCAATTGGAACTCGGGCATGGTCATGATCAATTGCAGGATTCCGCGAAGACGCTGCTCGCGCGATCCCTGTGATTGCTGAAAGAAATCAACCAAACGGGCAGCCACCTCGGGTTCCAGATCTCGATTCAACAACAGGTCTGCATAATAACGGACGATCGCCGCGGGACTCGGCAGTTCGCGGGTGGACACGACCTGCTCGGGATTGGCCAGCGCTGCGAACCGCGAGCCGGTGGCCAGTTCAGCCACAAAGTTGGCGCGCTGCAGCATCGAAGTCGAACTGATCCACAGGCGTCCGCCATCCCAGCCTTTCACCGTTGGCGGTTCCAGGACATCTTGCCCGAGCGCTGCCAGGACCGGGATGACCGATTGCAGGCGGGGCTGACATTCGAGCGTCCGAAACGCTCCCAGCACCAGATCGAGCGGACTCTTGATGAGTGCGCCGCGCGCCGCGGCACTGAAAAACAACTCAGATGAAAACAGTTCCCGCAATACCGGCACCAGAGCGTAGTCGTGTTCACGGATTCGCGCTGCCACGGCCGTGATCATCTCGGAAGTGGGTTCTGGCACTACAAACGCGCGGAGCAGTTTTTTTGCCAGGAACCGCGGACAGGCTGGCTGCGCCAGACAAAGGTTGACGACATCATCCCCTTGAAACGGGCCCGTCTTTCCCAACACGGTCTTCGAGCCGGTATCATGCTGCAAGGCATTGAACCAGAACTTCCCGTCCCGAACCTGCCAACCGGTGAACGCCCGGGCTGCCTCCTGGATGTCCGTTTCGGTGTAATTGCCGACATCGAGGCTGAACAACTCCATCACTTCCCGAGCAAAGTTCTCGTTCGGATGCCGCTTACGATTCGCATTGCCATCCAGCCACACCAGCATGGCCACATCGCGTGCCATGCCCTGCAGCAAGACGCGGAAATTCCCCAGGGCCTGTGCGCGAATCAGGTCGTTTTGTGCCGCCATATAGGGCACCGACTGCACCTTCGCGAACGACGTGGCGAAATGGTTATGCCAGAACAGACTCAGTTTTTCGACCAGCGGGTTAGCCGAATTGAGCATGCGAAACAGCCACCAGGCCTTCAAATCGGCGACGCTGCCCGTATCAAACGCGGTGCGGCGCAGCAGATCGCTGGCCGCCTGAAAGTCGGGCGTTTCCGGTTGGGGTGTCAATCGCCGCTCGAGGGACTCCGCCAATCCTGTTTTCAGCGCCTGGTCAACCTCGGTCCAGGACGCACCGTATTGCAACCGCGACAGCAGGTGTGCGGCATCGCGACGATTCCAGCCGCCATGCGCGCCCGGATCATACGGTTTCAACCCGTTGGTTTGCAGATCTCTCACTTCCAGCTCCCTTCAAACTGCAGTTGAAATCCTTCCGGAAGCACTTGAGAACTCAAACGCAACGACTGGAAGAACCGGACCACCTGCAGCACCGCCGAGAATTCGGCTTCGGCCTGGACGGCGTTGGCCCCCTGCTGAATCGAACGCGCCACAAACACCTGCCGGTTCGCATCCAAAATGCCCGCAAGTGCGTCGGCGTTCAGTTCCAGATTCATGTTCCGGTTGAGACGTGGGGCCGCCGCATTCTCAGACGACTTGAGGGCATCGATCAATTGACGACAGGTCGCGACCGACGAACTGATGATGAACCGGTTTCCCACCCGGGCGGCGGCCGGCATGAAATTGAACACGATCGGCAACTGATCCCCACTCGGTTTTTTCAGATAGCGGCCATACGTAATCTGTACATCTTTGTACGATTCCGATTTCATCACCCAGGGCTCGTGCTTCTGCTGTGCCGAAGCGAGATTCAAGATCGCCGACAGCGTCTGGAAAAAGAGCTGAAATAAATCCCCCCCTTCTTCCGGCTTGGCCAGATCGATCAGAACCGCGAACCCCGGCAGTTGAATCCCTGGCTTGCCGTCAATGTGCGAGTAATCTTGAGGTGCCGCCACAATCGTGAAGTTGCGGCCGATCAAGGGCACAATGTCTTCGCCAACATCTTTACCCGGCAGGAGATTCCCGATTCCGGTCTCGAACTGATCAAAAGCGGGCAACAATTGCGGTTCGAGCAACGCCTCACGCTGCCGATACCAGTTGGCCAGGTCCAAGTGCAGGGAAAACCCGCTGATCAATCCCGGAAGCGCCGGCAGGTCGGGCATCCCGGGCCCCGCGGGATCCGAGAAGAAGACCCGATGCGCCTCATCCAGTTTCCGTGAATCCCCCGCCACGCGACTCGTTAACACAAACCGGTTCCCTCGAACCTCGACCGACAGCCCCAGGTACGGACTGTTGGCCGCCAACTCAACGGCCCCACCCGCCAGCATCGACACGACGGGATTGTCGAGCTTTGCTGGTAGCAGACGGCTGCCTTTTAATTTGGTCAGCAGAGCCGTGTTGACGAACCCCCGGACCGGGTAATCACTCCCCATGTCGCGGGACATAGCACGAAATTCTTCGTCAGCGGCCACTCCCCCCTGCTCTTTTCCCGAAAGCAACTGCAACGTCTGGCTGAGCAAATCCCGGGTCCCTGCCGCGGCAACCCACGTGTCTCCCCAGGCGATGAAAGCCTGACCGTTGACGGTGTACAGTTTGGCCCCGGCGACCGTGTCGGTATCGACCTTCGCATCCGCCAATTGAAAGAAGGGCTCAACGCGCTGACGGACCTGTGCCAGCACTTCCGGATTGGCACCTTTCAAGACGACCACAGCCGAGCCGGCAGGATTCCCCGCCTGCGGATAGACCGCCATCGCAACGCGACCTCCCAGCAATTTCTCGGCAGCCTCGAACACATCCATACCGAGTTGTGCTTCGACGATCTTGCGAGTCGCCACAGCCTTCTGAAAGTCGGGAGTTTTTTCGAACTCCTTGAACTGGGGAGTCGCCATCAACAACCGCACGTAATCAGCCTGCTCAAGCTGCCGCACGAACTTGCCAATGCCCGACACCTCGGCAAAGCCCACAGCGTTCGCCGGCAGGAACCGCGCGAGAGAGGTCCCGGGGGCAACAGCCGCCTGGCCCGCCGGGGCCCCCGCCTGAGCCCAGGCAACAGAGAGACCACTCCCCGAGCTGACTCCCCAAATGATGCCGCAAATCACCAGTAACCGCACAGCCGACTGGCACCAGGAATGAACGCGAATCGACATTGGCAAGAATCCAATTTCCAGAAGGGACGTGACCGACAATATCACCCGTTCCC
>JAFEBR010000262.1 GCA_018242565.1 Planctomycetota bacterium
GGCGAACTGTACATCGGGGGCGACGGCCTGGCGCGGGGTTATCTGCATCAGCCGGAACTGACCCGCGAGAAGTTCGTTCCCCATCCGTTCAGTTCGGTCCCCGGCCATCGCCTGTATCGCACGGGCGATCTCGTTCGCCGACGTACCGACGGACTGATCGAGTTCCTCGGTCGCCTCGATCACCAGATCAAGCTCCGCGGCTTCCGCATCGAACTCGGCGAAATCGAAGCCGCTCTCTCCCGACATCCTCTTGTCGCGCAGGCCATTGTCGTGCTCCGCGAAGTTCGAGCCGACGATAAGCGACTGGTCGCCTATCTGATTGGCCGCAGTGGGACGTCGGGGCCGACGACCACGGATCTGCGACAGCACCTGCAGCAGATGCTTCCGGAATATATGGTTCCAGCGGCGTTCGTGGTACTCGATGCGTTTCCGTTGACCGCCAACGGCAAGATCGATCGGCGGGCCTTACCCGCGCCGACAATCTCCCGACCGATCACAGCCGAGCCGGCACCTGCACCGGCGACCATCCTCGAGCAGACCATCTCGCGGATCATTAGCGACGCACTGGGAACGGCTGAGGTGGGACTGGACGACAACTTCTTCGATCTGGGCGGCAACTCACTGCTGGCCGTGCAGGTGCAGTCACAGCTGAGCAAAGTGCTGCAGATTCGGGTCCCCTTGCGTAACATCTTTCAAACCCCGCATGTACGCGGATTGGCGGAGTATATGTCCAGCGAACTCAGCAAGATTCGACAGACCGAACCGGCCCCCTGTCAGATCAACCGGGTACCCCAGGCGGTCTCCGCGCAGAAAGACGTGCACCCCGAAAGGGCAGCCAGTCTGACACGTCGGGCTTATCGCTTTCTGGCGCTGTCTGAACATCCACTGGCCCGCTGGACCCGTGCGAGCTATCACGCCGTCCGAGCGTTTTCGCTGCCCACCCCGCGTCTGCTCGTGCAGCCGATCCGCTGGATCCTGATCAGCCTCAGGTTCGTGTGGCATTTCCTGATTCGAGTGCTGATCTGTGAACCAATGTTTAAATCGTATTGCCGCAAGGTCGGCAGGAACTTCCACACGGGAATCTACCTGCCCTGGATTCAGGGGACTGGCGATCTGACACTGGGAGACAGTGTCCGCATCGATGGCAAGTGCAGCATCACGTTTGCCGCGAGGTTCACAGCCAACCCGACACTGACCATCGGCAACCAGACCGGGATTGGCCACAACTGCATGTTTACGGTCGGTAAGGCCATTACCATTGGCAACCGCTGCCGCATCGCTTCGGATGTCTGGATGTTCGATTCGGGTGGCCATCCGCTCGATCCCGAAAGCCGCGAATTGAACGCACCGCTCGAATCCGATGCTGTCCGCCCCATTGAAATTGGGGACGACGTCTGGATCGGCCGCCGCTGCGTGATCTTTCCGGGGGTCACCATCGGCAAAGGCAGCGTGATTGTCCCCTGCTCGGTAGTCATGTCGAACGTGCCGCCATACAGCCTGGTCTCAGGCCATCCCGCGAAAGTCGTGGCCGAACTGCAGAACACGACCCCGGCCGCGGACCAGGCTAATTGATGACATGCTCTCTTGAGCCGGCGACTTGACCCAGCGCATTTCGCGGATCGACCACGAACTTCGAAGCCCGCAGCACGAGCTCCCAGTCGATCGCCGAGTGATCGGTGACAATCAGCACGCAGTCCTGCTGCCCGAGATACGACTCGGACAATGGCTGACTCGACAGGCGCAGATCGTATTTGCGCATCCGGGGCATCTGGGGAATGTGCGGATCATGATATGACAGGTCGGCCCCCCACTGTGCCAGTTCTTTGATGATTTCAAACGCTGGTGATTCACGCGGATCGTCGACATTCTTTTTGTACGCAATGCCAATAATGGCAATTTTCGCACCCTTGACGGCCTTCCCCTGGCCATTCAGACCGCGAATGACCTGCTCGACCACATAGCCCGGCATCTTTGAATTGACCTCGCCGGCCAGTTCAATGAACCGGGTATTCAATCCAAACCGGCGGGCCAGCCACGTCAGATAAAACGGGTCAATTGGAATACAGTGCCCCCCCAGGCCGGGGCCCGGATAAAACGCCTGAAACCCGAACGGCTTGGTTTTAGCGGCCTCAATCACTTCCCAGATGCTTAACTGCATGCGGTCAAACAGAATCTTCATTTCGTTGACCAGCGCGATATTCACAGCGCGGTACGTGTTTTCCAGGATCTTGCATGCTTCGGCCACTTCCAGCGACGTCACCGGTACGATCTGCCCCGCAGCCTGCTCATACAGCGCCACGGCGAGCACCTGACTCTCGGCATTCAGACCACCCACGACTTTGGGAATTGAAGCCGTGGAAAAATGCGGATTTCCCGGATCTTCACGCTCGGGACTGTAGGCCAGAAAGAAGTCGGTCCCGGCTTTCAAGTTGCTGCCCGCTTCCAGGATCGGCAGCAGGACTTCCCGAGTGGTACCGGGATAGGTCGTGCTTTCGAGAACGATTAACTGTCCCGGCCGCAGAAATGGGGCGATGGCCCGCCCGGTCGATTCAATAAACGACAGATCGGGTTCGCGATACTCATCAAGAGGCGTTGGCACGCAGATGGATACCGTGTCCGCTTCACGAATCCGCGAGAAGTCAGCCGTCGGCAGGAAGCGACCATCCGCCATCAATTCAGCGACCCGCGTCGCGGGGATGTGACCGATGTAGCTGACTCCGGCCTGCAGTGCCTCGACCTTGCGCTGGTCGATATCAAAACCGATAACCGGAAATCCGCGATGGTGAAATAGATTCGCCAAAGGCAGGCCCACGTAGCCCAGACCAATCACACCGACGCGTGCGGTTCTGGCCCGCAGGGCCTGCCACAGCGTCTGACAGCGGCTCGACAATTTGTCCGGAACGGCGCCTGCGTTCTCCACGGGCCGGTTCGTTCCCATGCTCGATTCCTGTTACGTTTCAGCCCCCTCGATGAGACATGCCACCTCGAGGTCGCCGTGATGTGAGACTCTGTAATTGAACAGTGCCGGCGATTCCGGGGAATCGTCGGCACTGTCGATTGTAATCGGGGCTTTCCACGTGGGGAACAACTCGGTTCACACACGGTGGTGTGAACCGGCATCACTCAGCCTTGCGGACGGGCAGGTCTTCCGGCACCGGGTTCTCTTCAGGTCCTGTGCTGTCTTCCGGAGCGGCCTCGAGGGCCGGCGGATCTTCATAGCGAGCCGGAACCGACGAGCGAGGCATGGTCTGCGGCGGACAATTGTAGTTGTCCTGCGTACGCCGCCAGCAGGGTTGCGTATAACCCCAACCGGCGATGCAGTAGGGCGCCACACGCGGATACCAGCTCGAATCGAATTTCTTCCGGTTGTGCCTCACGCAGTGCTGACAACGGTCTTCGTCACCACAATTGAAGCAGTCAAACGTCTTTTCCCGATGCATGCGCATCGCAGGATAGCAAACCTGGGATTCGCCATACCCGCCCTCGGGATAACCGTTCGGAACTTCCGAACTCTGCGGGATCGGAGTAATCGGCCCCGGTTCAGGCGCGGGGACCGAGGCGCTGGCCTGACGGATCGGGCTGGCGGCGGTCTTTGCCGCCGGCTTCGATTTGGGCGGCGCCTTCGTGGTAGTCTTCTTGAATTCAAACAGGCCGGCCTGCACATCGACGGCGGCGACCGAAGTCGCGGCCAGCAGCAGGGCCCATTTCAGTCCCTTGAACAGCTTGGATTCTAAATGAATCACAGTCCCCTCCTTGGCTGTGGATAACCTCGATTGCCACGTTACATGAATTCAGTCCGGATCCTGCCGGCAGCACATTCGGTGCCGACCAGAGGCCTAACGGCGGCCGCCGTTCCCCGGGTATTTGTAGTAATTGCCGAACGACATGAAGTTTGTGCGATGACCGGTCCCTTTGATTCCGGTTTTCAACTGATTGTCGGTGGCGGTGATTTCCGACTGCAATTTGTCGAACTCTTTATCGGCCTGGTTGAAGCGCCGCAGGGCTTCTTCCTGGGGCTGCTGCCGGAGCAGAAACTGTCCTTCCAATGAGGTGGGCACTCCCTCCACCAGGTTCAGGGCCGGGCTTAAGGCCGGGGCCCGGGACTTCTTCAATTTGCGTTTCGGACGCTGCATGCTACCTCCACCCATGCCACCGCCACCCATGCCGCCCCCGATACCACCCAACTGGGCGACCGCCAGGCCTTCGGCAGCGATCAACAGGCTGGCTACGAGAAGCGCCGTCCACTGCAGTTTTTTGCACATTGTCTTGCTCCTTACACTCCGACCGAGATCCCCTCGGACTCAGATTCATCCGAGGGTTCGAGGCACATCCAACAGCCTTCAGCTTACCGTACTGCGGATTGCGAAAACAAGGACTCTTCCGCCTCAAGCACCCCGCCACCGATTGGTATTCCCTGGGAATTCACACGATTCCGTGGCGGGATGCCGTCTGCCAGCCGTTAGAAAATCCCGTTGCCGCCGCCATTGGCACCACGCTTGATCGAATTCACCGTACCGTTACCCAACAGGGTCACACCGAACAGGCGGGACATGGGGACGGTGAACTTGGCGATGAACGTGTCGGTGGCAATCATCGGATCGGCCTTCACGTAGATGCGGTCGCCGGGCAGCAACTGATAGTTCGTCGTCGTCACGGCGTCCTGGGTGATGCCGCGCCAGTCCACGAACATCTTCTGAGTGACGTCGCTGCCATGCGGCCCGGGACGGGCGACCCAGATATTGTTCTTGGCGGCCACTTCCGACAGACCGTCCACATTCGCCATCACGTCCAGCACCGTTTCGTTGCCGGTAAAGGGAATGCGCGTCACCGATTCACCGGCACCCGCACCGTCGGAGATGATGTAGATCACCTTGCTGTTATACGCCAGGACGTCCACCTGGACTTCCGGCTGATGGATGAATTTCGAGAGGTGCTTTTCAACCTCCAGCTTGACTTCATCCAGGTTCATGCCGTTCACGTACACGCTGCCGTACACCCCCAGCGACACGGTACCGTCAGGACGGATCAAGTGTTCGCCGGTGATGAGTTGCTTGCCATTCACGTTGGGCAGCGAGACAGCGACCTGCGGATCAGCCAGTCCGGCTTCGTCGCGCAGGTGGCGGGCAATGGTGGTCTTCGCCTTTTTCAGCGTTAACCCCTCAACCCGGACGGAGCCGTATTCAGGACCCAGGTCGACGTCGCCGTCCGCCTGAACCTTATACACACCGTTGATCTGCTTGAAATCCTTTTCGACCTGGTCTTCATCCGCATTGATCGGCAGCGTTCGACTGACCCGGATCACCAGGTCATCGCCCGCTTTCAACGGATCGTTCTGCGGACGGATGTTATTGACCGCTTCGATCGACAGAATGTCAGGAGCTTCAACCCGGTAGGGGGGAATGCTGACTTTCTGCATTTCGGTCGGGATGTCCGTCATGCTGGCGTCAAACGACGTGCGCCGGACTTCCGGGTTGACGCAACAGCCAGACGCCACCAGGCATCCGATGACTGTCGAAAAAACTAGCACCCGGCCTCCAGTCATTCGCCGGAACGCAGTTCGTCCTTGAACTGCCACAGTCGCTTTCATTGGAAATCCCCCTGCTTCCGTTTCAAACAGAACATCCGTGATATCTGGTACAATCGGCGGATGCGACAAAACCGCTTGATCGGATTTCCAGGCGCCCATCCAGCTTACCAAAACCTCGATTTCCCCCGAAAAAGCAGGGGAAATCCCGGTACCGGCGGGCAACTCACGGGGCCAGACACCCCCTGCCCAGCCCCCATAAACGTTAGTTCAGGCAAACTTTTCCGATCACACAGAGTTTGCAGCGCAATCCGTCGGTGAGCCCTTACGTGTCGTCCGGCCGGCGGGAAACGGCACGACGACCGGTTTTGGCTCATTTTTGCCGCTATTCCCGCAGGTCACACCAGCGACTAAACTACGGCGCAACACACCGGTCGGCTCGACACCTCCGACCTGCGACGCAATCCCGCGCACACATCCTTCTCCGGAACCATTCGGATCTGATATGCGTTATCTCATCACTGGCGGCGCCGGCTTCATTGGCTCACACCTCGCCGAGTCGCTGCTGGCCGCCGAACACGAAGTCCTGATTCTGGACGACTACTCCACCGGGCGCCACGAAAACCTGGCGGGGCTCGAAAGCTCGCACCGCCTTCGCATTCACTACGGAACCATCACCGATCGCGATGTCGTACGCGAGTGTGTGGCGCAGGTTGACCAGGTCTTTCATCTGGCCTCGGCGGTCGGGGTGCAGTTGATCATGGACCGCACGATCGACACGATTCACACCATCGTCGAAGGCTCGGCCATCGTCCTCGCCGAGTGTGCCCGCTATCGACGGCCCGTGTTGCTGACATCCACTTCCGAAGTCTATGGCAAGTCACAGCAGACTCCGTTCCATGAAGATTCGGACAGCGTGATCGGTCCGCCGGGCCTGCGACGCTGGTCGTACGCCGCTGCCAAATCACTCGATGAGTTCATGGCTTTGGCCTACTGGCACCAGATGCGACTGCCGGTGATCATTGCCCGGTTGTTCAATACGGTTGGGCCACGACAGACCGGCCAATATGGCATGGTCATTCCCCGGTTCGTCACCCAGGCATTACGGGGTGAACCGATCTCCATTTATGGCGACGGCAAACAGACGCGCTGTTTCTGCCACGTGAAAGATGTCGTGCGGGCCCTCACCGGCCTGATGTCGCACCCCGAATGTCGCGGGCAGGTATTCAATATCGGCAATGACCGTGAGATTTCCATCAACGGGCTGGCCGAGATGATTCGCACCCGTGCCCACAGCTCATCAGGCATCCGGCATATTCCCTATTCGGAGGCGTATGGCCCCGGTTTCGAAGACATGCTGCGACGAGTCCCTGACCTCAGCAAGATTCGCCTGGCCATCGGCTACACACCCGAATGGAGCCTGGAGGCACTGCTCGACGACATCATCGCGCATGTCCGCGACGAACTGGCGGCAGATTAATCAGAGATTGCCACCGCGCCGTTTTCGCCTGTTTCCCTGCCAGCAGATTATCAGGCAGACAGAATTCCCAACACGCCTGGTTTCGGAGCCGAAATCTCAGTTCGCCCCGCCGCTGAAGGTCTTCATCAGACGCCGCCACAGGCTGTTTTGCTCTTGCGAGAGTTTGGCCATGCGCTCGGTGAGTGCGATTGACGGGTCTGGTCCCAGTGGCGGAGGCGCCGGCCTCTTTTTTTCGGGAGGCGGCGCGTCGGTGCTCGGCTTCGCCGCGAATGGCGAGCGTTCCGGCGGTCGCGATTCTCGATGCGGACGTGACTCCGTCGTACCGCTGCGACTTCCGGCCTCAGCTGCAGCAGGACGCGAACGTTCCCCTTCTGCCTGCGGCGGACGCGGAGTCCCAGCCTCGGTTCCCCGCTTGCCATTCGCCCCTTCTAATCCCGATTCCAATGGCACGCTGCGTGTGTCGACCACTTTCCAACCCGCCTGATCACTGGGGGGCCCGGCGGCTGGAGGGGGAACGGGTGCCGGCGGATGGGCCGCGGGAGCATGCGGCATCCGGGCCAGTTGCGCCCGCAGTTCACTCATTTCCCGCGAGATTTCCTCAATCCGAGCAAAATCCCGCTCGGCTTGTTCGCGCTGGGCATCGGTCACCTTCGTCAGCATATGCGTCATCCATTGCATCTGCAGACGGGAATGCTCGAAAAACTGATTCTGCATGTCCGTGATCTGGCCCATCAGCGCCAGGACGGCTCCTTCCGACATCCCGGCGAATGGCACAACATTCGATGATTGACTGGCACTCGCCGGATTGATCGTCGTCCGCGACACGGCCCGTCGCCCCAACCGGCCGATCTGGCGGTTACTCAACGACCCGATGGAAATCCGCAAACTCGTTTTACCGATCTGCAGCACGCCCCCATCTTCCACGCGGGCCCAGACTTCCTGTCGGCCGTTGACGATGATGCCGCCGCGTCCCAGCAGGTCCACTGCGAACAGTCCCTTGGGCGTCGAGACGAGACTGGCATGCACACGTGATGCGGTCTCGTCGGCGACCACCAGGCCGCAATACTTACTCGTTCCAATCAAAGTAATGGCAGCCGAGTACTCAATTGGCGCCACTTCGGGCGTCCGCCGACGGCGACTGACGTCTTCGACGGTGAACGGGATAATCTCATTCTTCTCTTCGGCTGACCGGTCGACATCGTCCCCATCCACCAACTCGGGGTCTTCGGGACGTATGCGGCGAATGAAGTTATATCCGACTTTCAGTTCGTCACCGACACCGAGTGCCCCCGACGAGGGATGCCCCTGCCCGGCTTTCGTACGTGAGATGCGGGCCAGATTCGCGAAATACCATTGCCCCGCCGCCAGTTGCAGGTAGACGTGCCGATAGTTCACCGACCGGTCGGGCAATACAAGGTCGCATTCGGGACAACTGCCGATGACCACGAACGGCTGATGTAGCGTGTAAATCTCGGTGTCATTCCGATTTTCAATTCGCCGCACGGCCAGCGTGATCGCCTGCCGCCCGCCACAGGCATCGAAAAATAAGTCGAGAGCTTCTTCCGATACGCGATCCATGGTGTGATTCAGCCGCATCAATTCCCCCGCCGGATGCGTGGGATCGGACGCATGACCTTGTGAGCGGTCATCGTCGTCGGGCACATCAAACTGGTTGGAAAACGGCATGGGCTATCGTTCCCCGACACCGAGGAGGTGGGATGATGTTCGGGGCGAGCGGGATGAGGTCAAAACGCGGGATCGGATATCGAGCAGGAACAACTTTGATTTTCGCCGAGGCGGCCTCTCGAAAACAAGTCTAAACCAAAGCGGCACTTCGAGTTCTCATTCTCTATTGTAAGCGTCTTCCCGATTCCATCGTAGTGATGTGGCAAGGCAACCGCCCAGATTTCCAGGTTCGTCCGGTTTTTGCTGCAGAAAATGCGGACAAGCCCCCCCCTTTTGAGTGCCTATGCCTGTATGAGTGCTCCACCGGGCTCCCATTCTGACTGGCGTAACGCATCCTCCCCCCTGTCGGTCGAACCCCGCGACGGAATGGCACCCAGGCTTTCTCACTGCTATTCTGCAGGGGCTCCAGGCGGGATTCGAAGCCTGGCACGCCCTTTCACCACACGACGAGGTTTTCCATGCGCTGGCGCTCGCGTTTCGGTTTTGCTCTGTTCCTGATGGTCTCGTATTCCGCGGTGGCGGGGGCGCAGGAAGCCGCCCAGGGAATTCTCCCCGTTGGTGCCGATGGCAAGCCTTTGAATCTCGATTTTGAATCGGGCGATCTGCGCGACTGGACCGCCACCGGCGACGCCTTCGCCGGGCTTCCGCTTAAAGGCGACACTGTCGCCGCCCGCCGCAACGACATGAAAAGCGAACACGCCGGCCAGTTCTGGGTCGGGACCTACGAACGCAAGGGCGACGCCCCGCAAGGCACGCTGACGTCCGTCCCGTTTTTTGTCACGCAACGCTATGCCGGATTTCTGATCGGGGGGGGCGCGACCGATGCCACCCGGGTGGAACTGTTACGGCGCGACACCCAGCGAGTTTTCTACAAGACGTCGGCAGATCAGGCAGAAAACATGCGGCGCGTGATCGTCGATCTCAAAGACTTTGTTGGCAAAGAGATTTTTATTCGTCTGGTCGATGCCAGTTCTGACGGCTGGGGGCACATCAACTTTGATGACTTCCGCCTGTACGAAAAAAAGCCGGTCGTTCCCAAATCAGCCGCCCGGAACCCATCGGAGATTCTCGAATTCGCCGGCCTGGAACCCGACGCCGCCGCCAAAGCGATGACCCTTCCCGAAGGTTTTACAGTCACGGCCTTTGCCGGTGAACCGGACGTCAAACAACCGATTGCCATGACGATCGACGACCGTGGTCGACTGTGGGTCGCCGAGGCGTATGCCTATCCGATCAAGGTTCCTGCCGAGAAGGCTCAGGACCGCGTCCTGATTTTTGAAGACACCGATGGTGACGGCAAATTCGACAAACGTTCGGTGTTCGCCGACAAACTGAACTTGATCAGCGGCCTGGAACTGGGTTTTGGCGGCGTCTGGGTCGGTGCCGCACCAGAATTGCTCTTTATTCCAGATCGTGACCGTGATGACCATCCCGATGGTCCTCCTGAAGTCGTCCTCGATGGCTGGGCCTACCAGGACACCCACGAAACACTCAATTCATTCATCTGGGGGCCGGATGGCTGGTTGTATGGGTGTCACGGCGTCTTCACTCACTCGAAAGTCGGCCAGCCGGGCACACCCGACGATGAACGAACCCCCATCAATGCCGGTATCTGGCGATACCATCCGCAGCAGAAGAAATTTGAAGTGTTCGCGTATGGCACAAGCAATCCTTGGGGGGTCGATTTCAACGACCATGGCCAGTGTTTTCTGACCTGCTGCGTGATTCCCCACCTGTTCCATATCGTGCAAGGGGGGCGCTTCCAACGGCAGGCTGGCGAACACTTCCAGCAGCACACCTATGCCGACATCCCCACGATTGCCCGCCATCGCCACTGGACAGGCAATCAATGGAATGAAGCCGACCGCGCCCGGTCCGATGCCCAGGGGGGCGGACATGCCCACGCCGGGGCCATGATCTACCTGGGCGATGCCTGGCCGCAGAAGTACCGCAACCAGTTGTTCATGAACAACATTCACGGCGCCCGGCTGAACCTTGACCTGCTTTCGGAATCAGGATCGGGCTATGCCGGCACCGGGGCCCCCGATTTCTGCAAGACAAATGACCTCTGGTCGCAGATTCTGTACTTGCGCTACGGTCCCGACGGACAGGTCTACATGATCGACTGGTACGATCGCAACCAGTGCCATCATGGCGACATCAACGGTCACGACCGCTCGAACGGACGCATTTTCAAAATCACCTACGGCGAGAACAAGCGCGTCGATGTCAACCTGCAGAAACTCTCGGACCAGGAACTGGCCGATTTGCAACTGCATGCAAACGACTGGTACGTCCGGCAATCCCGGCGGATCCTGCAGGAACGGGCCAGCACCGGCAAGGTCGCTGCGCCCGCCATTGCGAGTCTCGAGAAAACGGCCTTCCACCATGCCGACCCCAAAGCCCGGCTGCGCGGCATGTGGGCACTGCATGTGACCGGCCAATTGAGCAGCGAGAAGATTCTGCACGCTCTGCATGACGACGACGCCTTTGTACGTGCCTGGGCCATCCAGTTGGCTTGTGAATCAGACCAACCCGGCGACAAACTGCTCGAAGCGCTCATGAACCTGTCGCGGTCCGATGAGTCACCGGTTGTCCGCCTGTATATCGCCTCGGCCCTGCAACGAATTGCTCCCGAAAAGCGCTGGGACATCCTGGTGGGACTGGTGAATCAGGCCGCCGACAATTCCGACCATAACCTGCCCTTGATGTACTGGTACGCCGCCGAACCATTGGCCACGGTCGATAGCGCCCGGGCCCTTGCGCTGGTACTCGAGGGCAACATGCCTTTGCTCCAGGAATTCATGATTCGCCGCATCGCCTCGATCGGAACACCAGAATCACTGAACCTGCTGGTGGCTGAACTCGCCAAAGTCCGCGAACCCGAAACGCAACTCCTCTTTCTGAAGGGACTGCGGGCGGCACTGGTCGGACGTCGCCAGGTTCCGCTGCCGGAAGGCTGGAACCCCGTTTCCAACCGCCTGCAATCGAGTTCCAATGACGAAACTCGCACCCTGGCGTTTTCCTTGTCGGTAAAATTTGGCGACCCCGCGGCCATCTCGAAAATGCGGTCCCTGCTCGCCAGCCGCAAAACGTCAGCCGGCCAGCGGAAGGAATATCTCGCGTCGCTGCTGGCGGCGAATGACAAAGAGTTGCCAGCCGTGCTCCGCGACCTGTTCGCCGAACCAGAATTCCGCAGCGCCGCCATTCGGGGCCTGGCCCAGTACGATGACGCCCAGACCCCCGAATTCCTGCTTGCCGCCTATGCGAAGTTATCCGCCGCTGAAAAGCGCGACGTCCTGGCGACTCTCACTTCCCGTGTCAGCTACACCCGGGCCTTGCTGGCCGCCGTCGGCGAAAAGACGATTCCGGCCACCGACCTGGCCGCCGATCTGGTACGCCAGATGCGAAATCTCAAAGATGCCGAGATCGATCAGCAGATCATCAACGTCTGGGGCGTCGTTCGCGATACGCCCGAAGAGAAAGCGAAGCTGATTGCGCATTATCGCCGCCTGATTGCCTCGCAGCCTCCCACCGCAGACGACTTGCCACTCGGTCGCGCCGTCTTCGCCAAGACCTGTCAGCAGTGTCACACGCTGTTTGGCGTCGGCAATAAAATCGGCCCCGAACTCACCGGCTCGAACCGAGCCGACCTGGCCTACCTGCTGTCTAACGTGCTCGATCCTTCAGCCGTCATGGCACGCGAGTACATTCCGACCGTGGTGTTGACGAATGGCGGGCGGGTCATCACCGGCCTGATCCGGGAAGAGACTCAGACCGCATTGACCCTCGTCACCGCCAACGAAACGGTCGTCATTCCCAAAGACGAAATCGAAGAACGCAAGGCAGGCGAAAAGTCGATGATGCCCGACGACCTGCTCAAACCTTTGTCAGACCATGAAGTGCGGGCCCTCGTGGCCTACCTCGCGAGCCCCAAACAGACCCCGTTGCTGGCCACGAAAGATACCCTGGGGCTGTTCTTCAACGAGAAGGACCTGACCTGCTGGCAGGGAAATCCGGAACTGTGGAAAGTCGAAAATGGCGAAATCGTCGGCACCAGCCCGGGGCTGAAACGTAATGAATTCCTGATCAACCACCTCACGCTCGCTGATTTCCGGTTGAAATTGAAAGTCAAACTCACCCCCGACGCGGGGAACAGCGGCATTCAATTCCGCAGCGAAGCTCTCGGGGAAGGCGAAGTCAAGGGTTACCAGGCCGATGTCGGCGTCGGCTGGTGGGGCAAGCTCTACGAAGAGCATGGCCGGGCCCTGCTGTGGGACAAACCGGGAGACCAGTTTGTCCACATCGATGACTGGAACGACTATGAAATCCTCGCCGTGGGCAGCCGACTGCGCACGTTCATCAATGGCAAGCTCTGCGTCGACCTCGACGACCCCACCGGCGCCCGCCGTGGAATCGTTGCGCTGCAAATTCATTCCGGTGGCCCGTTCGAAGTACGGTTCAAAGACTTCGTCCTGGAGCTTGATCCGGCACTCGAAAGCGCCGGCAAATAATCCCACCTCGGGAGTTCTTTGACGATCTGATTTGTGTGCAGAGACCGGCCCGCGGGCCGGTCTCTCTCCGTTTTCAGTGCGACGTCAGAATGATCGCCGAAGCCCCGCGACCTTCGGCCTGAGCGCAGGCGGTACGCATCCGCTGCCAGATCTCGTGTAATCTCGACTCAACAGTCTCCCGATCAGCGAACTGACGTCGCTCGAGACAAGCCCACTCCAGCCAGGTCAATCCCGACAACAGGACCGCACTTTGATCGAACAATTCCACCAGGGCCTGCTCCGCGACCGACAGCGGGTGGACAGTTTGATACGCGGCGAGCCCTGCCGCCCAACCCTCCCGGTCATCTGCGACGAAGCTGCCCAGTAGCCGGGCCAGATCGGTGGCGACGTGATCGGTCCGGGCTGCATGCAGATCGATCAGTCCCGTCACCCGATCTTCCGTGAACAATACATGCGCCCGCCAGACATCCCGCAGGCAGGGTTGCAATCGCTCCGGAATACGAGCCGCCACCTTGAGTCGCGTAGCGACCTCGGGAGCCAATCGGTGAAAAGAGTCCAGAATGGCCCGCCCCAGTTTTCGAAACTCAGTCCAATCAGAATGCTCCAGCACATCTCGCACATGCCGAGACCGATCTGCCTGCCAGAGTTCCAGCCGCGCGAGCCGTTCGTTCAAGCCGGGTGATGGCTGGGCAGCGGCCGAATAGAACCAGGCCTGTCCCGGCGCACTGGGCACGAACGTCGCCGCGGCGAGATGCCAGCGTGCCAATGTGGTCATGGCGGCAGTCAGGCGACCGCGACTGACGACGGGTTCCACATCCGCGCGTCCGGGCAGCCAGGGTTCCAACTGCCAGACAAACGAACCGTGCACGACCAGCGACTCACCCGCCAGACTCCGCACGGGGACTGCCAAAGGAACCCCAGAACGATTCTGCACAAATTCCACAAGGCGGTGCAATTCCCGCACGCGGTCCAGCGTGATTGCGTGGCGGTCCGTCCCCCGCAGGGCCATCGGGCCAGAATGCGTAGCGACCCGCCATACTTGAGCCCCGCTGAATCCCCCTGACACGGCGACCGGCGGTTGCCCCCCCATGGGCCGAGTCGCATGAGGATACTGGGTGAAGAGATCACCAAAATCCAAAAGAGGCGTCGAAGACATCAACTCTGCCGTTTCTCGCAAACTTGCGGATTATCGCGGGGCCGAACCGCCCTACCAGGCTGCCCAGGATCACCAGTGTGAATCAAATTCTCGGGATCTGCCAGCGGGCAACCGGCGGGGGCCCCCGGGAATAAAGGATCTCTGGAAACAAAGTCATTGACAGCAGCCATTCAGCAGGTTTACAAAGGATGAGAACAAAAACCTTCGCAACCGAAGTAGTTTTACGTCGAATCGCCCACGTCGTTTTGAAAAAGGTAACACCATGAGATTCCCCTCTGCGAAAGTGACCGCCTTGTCGGTCGTGTCGATGGCCGCGTTTGCGTGTGCCTCGGTTGCCACGCAGGCCGACGCCTGCTGCGGCTTCTTTGCCGCATTGTTCGGATGCGGTGGCTGCTCCACCAGTTGCTGTCGCCCCGCCTGTGCCCCCTGCTCGCCCTGCGGTTCTTCACCGTGCGGGCCGGCTGGTTGCCCCACCACGACCTATTACGGTCCCGTGGTCTACGGTTCGGGCTGCTCCACCTGCGATTCACCTTGTGCGACTGGGAACTGCGCGACGGGCAATTGTGCTGTGAGCAGCACCGTCGGCAACTCGTCGGCTCCTCCCGACGCGGATCCGAAATTCACCCCCAAGAAGTCGGGGGCCCCGAAAACCTATCGTGATGATGACAATTCACGAACAGGCAATGAACCGGCCAATGGCGACGGCGCCAGCCGGCAATTGAACCAGAGCGACAATGTCAGCCTGCAGAAGAACTCCGGCGAAGAGGACGCGACCGGTGCCGGGGACTCCCCCAAGACCAAGAAGTCTCCCGCTGTGCCCAAAGCGGATGGCGGTGAAGATGGCGCCAATGGCTCACGCCGCGGCCCGACAATTATCAACCTCGACGACAAAGTCGCCTGGCGTTCAGCTCCGACGCGGACTCGCGTGGGCGTGAAGCCCTCGACCGCGACGGCCCGCCTGGTTCGCCTCCCCTCGTTCCCGAAGACCGAGTGGCAGCCCGTCGAAAGCGAAGAAAAGGTCGCCAAGAAGTAAACCGGCGATCGATCAACATTCCACGACAACAGCCCGAACTGGAAACAGTTCGGGCTGTTCGATTTTTACGCCCCCTGTTCGTGAGCTTCCAGAACCGCCACGTACGGTAATTCACGATAACGACCGTCGAAATCCAGTCCGTAGCCCACGACGAATTCATTGGGGATCTTAAAGCCGTGGTAATCAGGCTGCAGGGCCACTTTCTCGCGCCCCTGCTTCCAGAGCAAGACCGCCGCACGCAGACTCGCCGGAGATTGCCCGGCGAAAGAATCGGACAGTCCCTGCAAGGTCTGCCCCGTATCGAAGATGTCATCCACCAGCAACACATGCTGGTCATGCAGGTCAAATTCCCGGGCCG
This sequence comes from Planctomycetota bacterium, assembly GCA_018242565.1. Lineage (GTDB taxonomy): Bacteria > Planctomycetota > Planctomycetia > Planctomycetales > Planctomycetaceae > JACQFH01. The sequence goes on from JAFEBR010000262.1 coordinate 15,752, forward strand.
TCCGAATTTCGAGTCGGTCGGGACTGGTTGCGCTCCCGCGGTAACTCGAGGCAAAAATCACTTCGACCCGCGTCGGAACATTGAGCCGGCGCAACAGGTCCGAAAGAAAGTGAATGCACCCCACCATCACGCCTACGACCGTGAGCGACTTTCCCGCGTAATCCGCGTTGATCTGTTGCGCGAGTTCCGAAATTCGCGTCTCGATCTCGGCTTCCGTCAAAATTCTCCGCACGCTGACACGCTCCCGAAAAACCTCGTTTCCTACCGGGTCTGGTACGCAACCAAACCCTCTGGTCCCCCTAAGTACTGCACCCGCCACCTGTCCGCAACCAAGTCACCTCGCGTTCCCGAGTTTTCCGGTCCTGCGGGGGAAGACTTCTGCTACGTCACAGGCCAATAATTCAGCGCTCATCCCCGCCCCAAAAACTAAACACAAGAACACTATTGAGGGCGATTCCGAATTGACTTAAA
>JAFEBR010000263.1 GCA_018242565.1 Planctomycetota bacterium
ATCAAAAATGACTGGTACGCATCATAGGTCTGAAGCTTCCGCCGCAAGCTCTGCTGGGAATTGGAATTGACCGACTCGGTCGAAAGATCGACTTCAAACGCGACGCTGAAATTCTTGCCAGCAATCGAGAACCGCATGAAGCAATCGGGCTGGATCTGCCGATCCCCCACTGCGAACGTCAACTCATTTTCTCGAAACACGTTCAGAATCGTAACGCGATGTACGTGTGCTGCGACAATGACAGCAGCAATCACTTCCGCGAGCGTCAGCGTGTGCTCAAACAGCGACGGTGAAATCTCTGCGAAGAACGCCTTCGGAGGAAGCGCGACGTCGCTCCCATGGAGTGTGTGCCATCCGTTCGGGGCAAGTTTGTAGTAGTTCTGCAATCCTCCTTTCGCCTGGGCGGCGCTGTACCGGCGGACGAACCCCGCAGCCGCCAATGCCTGCAATCGCTCACGTAACCGACGTTCGTTGGTGAAGGGTTCGCCCGGAAGTGTCGTACTCACACGGAGCAGCAGGCTCGTCGTCAGCGGGGTCCAACTCAGAAGTCTCAGCACCGTACGATCCCGCTCGGAGAGCGTGATGGTGTTTGTCATGTGTCAGTACGCAGCGTAGCATCGGATCATTCTCAGGAACCATTGCGAACATGAACCCTCCAGGGTACGTCAACATTGATCAAGCGCAAGCCGAGACGTCGCTGGTAACAGCGGCGGCAAAGTGCGGAATCACGCTGGATGTGCACGGCCAGGGGGAAAACGTCCGCATCGATTGTCCCTTCGGTTGTCCGGGGGACCATGCCGGAAAACGGGAAGTGTCGGTAAACGTCACCAATCCCCAGAAAGTGTTTTGTTGTCATGCGTACGGTTGCCAGTGTCGGGGAAACCTCCTGACCCTGATGCACGGTTGGCTCACTGGGCAGAAACCGACCGGCGACAAGCTCAAAGGGGCTGAGTTCACCCGTGTGCGCGATGTGCTGGTAGGACGAGCGGAGCAAGCGGCAACCCCGCCGATACCGGCCAAAGGAAAGGGTGGTAAGGTTTCCGCGGAAACCCCAACGGCACTGCACCGAAACGTCCCTCTCGCCAAGCATGAAAATGAAAAAGCCCGAGAACTCGTGACGATTGATGAAAAGCTCATCGTCGACGTTGCCGCCATGTCTCCGGCGGTCGGGAACTACGTGCGTCGGCATCCCTGCCTGACTCCCGAGTCGATGCGTAAGTGGAAGATCGGGTTCATGCCCAATGACGGTGGCGGCGACAAACGGGGGTTTTCGCTTCGCGGGCAACTCATCTATCCGATCTGTGCCGAAGACGGCCAGATTCTCGCCTGGGTAGGCAGAGACCCACAGTTCGAATCGAAGGAAATCGCCTTCAACGCAATGCCCCCCGACAGCCGCAAGCTGGAGGAAAAGCCGAACAAGCACCACTTTCCGAAAGGGTTCCACCGGGGCTTGGAGTTGTTCGGTCAACAAGCGAACCGGCTCCAGGAGCCAGGGTATCGGGAGGTCGTGGCCCAGTGCGGTGTCGTCGTCGTGGAAGGGTTCAATGACGTTGTCGGTCTCGACAACATCGGGATTCCGGCGGTGGCGATCTGCTCAAACCGCATCACGGCGGAGCAGGTGCAGAAGATTGAACGCTGGTCGCGGCAGGTCGGCAATAATCGGGTGACGCTACTGCTCGACGCAGACGAACCGGGAGACCAGGGGGCGAAGGAAGCGTTGTGGCTCCTCGCGCAGCGAGGGCTCGACGTCCATCTCGGATGGACGCGTGGCATGCACGGCGGAACGTTTGACGGTCGCCAGCCCGAGTCGCTGACGCGGGAGGAATGGGAGTCGGCCATTCGGCCGACGGTGGCACGCTGAGTCGGGCGAACCGGTCCGCCTCCGGCGGACACACACCGGTCGCCCACCGGGGCGCCGTGTGCGTCGCCCCGTGGCCCCTCGCCACGGAGCATGGAACCGCTCCGCGGTGGCCGACGCCGACGGGCGCATGGTGAGGACACACGTCGCGGGCCGCTGGTAAGCGGCTGCGACCCCCGCTCTGGCGCCGCGTCGGTCACCGAGGCAGCGAGGGGCTAGCGTGTCGTCATGGGCGGGGGTCGCGGTGCAGGCCGCGACGTGGTGTCCATGGTAACATGGCACTCTTCGTGGCTTTCCCAAGCCACAAAACGGGTCGATCTCCGATCGCCCATGGATCGCCGGCTGGCCGCCTGTGGGGGCGGCAGTTCGGCGCGTGACGGGCGGGGCGTCCGGCGGTTGTCACCGCATCTCGTCTGGCATGGACAGGCCTTCTGGATGTACGATCTGACGATGATCCCAAAGACTCTCGAAGCCGTCGTGGAAGGAGGCCTGCTCCGACCGCTTGACACATTAGGGCTACCGGAGCACCAGCATGTGATGCTGACCATCGTCACGTTGAAGGATGATGCACGTGCAGCGATGTCGTGTTACGATCTCGCGCAATCCCTCGGCGTGATCGGCGTGGGTGATGACTCACCGCCGGACCTGAGTACGAGCTCGGCATACATCGAAGGATTTGGTACTCGATGACGCGGAGGACAGGGTCGGTACGCGCAACCAAACGGGGCAGCGTGTTCCAATCCGCCAGACGGCGGACGTAGCGGCTCCTGCCGGAACATCTCTAACGTCGTTTTCTGGTTGTGTTGCAGCGGGTCCACCCCGCTTCTCTCTCGCGTTGATCTGGCTGCTCGCACGGGCGACAGTTTCGGCGGCCTGCTCCGGCAGGCCGCCTCTCCCCGTTTTCGTTTTCAAATTCGTTCGACAGCAGGCCCGCATCAGCGGGCCCACCTTTGTTAATACAAGTATTACATTTGAAATATCCTTTGTCGGACAGAACATGACGTTCGGAATCGGGCTTCTGCAAGCCAACATCTCGATCCCGCGTTTCGAAAAAGGTCCGGCAAACACCAATATCCGGTCCGGCAAACGCCAATGCCGTGAATGAAAAAAGGTCCGGCGGACGCCAATAGGACAGGCGACCGTCAGGCGGTCGGTCGGCGTTCCAAAAGCCACACGCCGAACTCCGGAAAAACGAAGTGTTCCTTCTCGATTTTGGAGGTCGCCGCTTCGCGGGCGGCCTCCTGATAACGGTGGGGTTCGGTGGCCTGGTAGTACGGCTCGAACGCCGGAGTGAAACGTGCCAGGAGGTGCCGCCCCTCGGGGCTGCGGAGGAATTCTTGGAGAGCTGTCTGCCGGGCGTGCGTGTAGTCAGCCCGCAGTGACGCGTCCTTCGCATCACTTGCCGCTCGTTGCTGTTCCCATTGGCGGGTCTGTTGTTCTTTCTCGTGACGGTAGATCCAGTCGGGAGGCATCCGCTGATTCTGAATCCCATCGATCAGGAAGGCGGCTGGAGAAACTTTGAACCCCGGAAACCCTCGCGGCTTTTCATGGATGGCGGCATCGGTAATTTTCACCCATCGCTGGATGTTTTGTCGCGAGTGGGATTCGAACAAATGGCGGATCGCGTGCTCCCCCACCCCGATTTTTTTCAGGGGCTCATACAGCGGATCTTCCAGAATCGCATTCTGTTGGCGTGTGGTGCGTCGAGACGCCGCCTGGCGGAAGTAGGCCCCCTCGAAAAATTGAACGACGTAGAGCCCCTTGGAGCGGCGAATAAACAGGTCTTGCGGAGAAGACTGTCCCCGGCCCAGTTCAATGATGTCATGGTCGAGGAGTTCCTGAATGCAGTGGATGAGATCGTACTTGCGTTTCTTGAGCGGCCTCTCGGCGGAAAAACCGAGACCATTAATTGTCAGGTCATCGACGTTGAGGAACACGCGCTTCGATCGCCAGAAGCGGTCTTTCAATTTCAAGAAGAGCCGCCGACTCGCGGGGGTCAGTTCCTGATAGAGGTCGAGATCGAAGAGCAATGTACCGCCGGTGGCCTGGCACATCTGGAAAAACATCGGGGACCACTCGATCCGCCACGCGCGATCGGTGACGACGTCCCCTCCCCTGCCGCGTGTCGGCAGGAAGCTCGACAGAAAATGCATCGTTACCCGCTCGTGCTGCTGGGTGACCGGATTCCAGAATCCGGTGTTCTGATATGCGACCAGCGACAATCGTTCGAGTGATCGGCGGAGCTGGTCGTACTGATAGCCCCCCAGCGGCATGTCGAGTTGTTTGATGATCCAGTAAGGTGTCGCGAGGAGTGTTGGTTCCGGTGACTGCCGGCCCAGGCTCGCTCCGAGCAGTCCCCACAGCAAATATTCATCCTGCGGCTCCAGTCCGAGTGGAGCATAGACGTTCACGAACGCTTCTCGCGACTCGTCCCCGACCTTGAAGGAATACGTCGTGCGGAAAGTGGCTTCGTCGAGTGTACCGCCCCGCAATGGCCACAATGCCGTTTCCAGGAGCGAGAGCTGGGCAATCCCTTCATGCTCGATCCCAGGAAGACGATATCGGTTCTTGAGTGGGGTGCCTGTGTTTGTTTCCACCAGCGACATGGGTGGGGGGCAGCATGGGGAGGAATCAGGTGCGGGTCAACGCGTTTCAGTTGCGAGAAGCGTCAGTCGTGACGCAGAGCACAAACTTCGGATGTTCAACTTTCGAGAAGCCAGGAGAACAATCCCCTCTTCTTCGGCTTTGGTGGAGGTGAATCGCTGGGCTCGACGGTGGACACGTCAGACGGATGGTCGCTGGCTGCTGAGGAAGTGACAGGATTTGCATCGACGGGCTGGTGTGTTGAGGAGGGTGTGTTGACTTCGGACAGACGCAGTTGCTGCTGCAGCGTACCGATGAGAACATTTCCCTCACGAAGTCGTTCCGACAATCCACTGATGAGTTCCATCTGCTGCGAGAGCATCGCGGCCTGGTTGGCGATCTGCTCGTTTTTGGTGGCCAGTTCTGCCCGGAGCATGTCGATTAGATCGGCGTATCCGTCCTGTGAAGGCCCGACTCCCCCACGAGGACTCCCCTGCTCAGGCTCGGGATTGGCTGGGATTTCGCGACGCAAAAGTTCATCAGAAATCTGCCAACCGAATGTCGCTCCCTGCAGCCGCAGTTCGCGCGCCTCGTCAGGGCTCGGATGAATATGATCGCGGTCTGGATGGGCATCATTTTGGAGAATGGGATAAATGATGCGGCGGATCGATGACGGGGATTTGCCGGTCAACCGGGCGGCCTCTTTCACGCTGTGGAATGTCGGCATGGGGGAGGAGGGGAAGATCCCCCATACCGTACCACGCGAC
>JAFEBR010000264.1 GCA_018242565.1 Planctomycetota bacterium
CCTCGTCGCTCAATTCGATAGCAATCGCACGCCGCATAATGTTGATTCTCCCTGATTTAAAGGTCGAATCACTCAGGGCGCAAATACTGTGCCGAACTTTCAGGACATTACACTAGTTCCCAAACTGACTTCCAAACGTATTCACTTCGTCTTCGAAATGCATAGATTACTCATCGAGTGAAGTGCAAAAGCCACGTCTGATCCACGTGGCACCAACTTCAGGCCGTGCGGGGCCGCATCCTCGCACGGTCTTTTTGTTTGGTGTCCTGTGGCAGACGACCTTTCAACGACGATCAACACGGCAGCTCAAGGCCCCGCGCAGGCCAGTGTGGGTGGCCGCTCGGCCCAGTAGCAACCGCTGCCCGATCTGATCGACACCGACCGGCACCTCAAATCCGCCCGTTCTGGGGCCCACATCAAATGCGGCGGCCTGATTCACCCGCGCGGGTCCTCCGGATACCAGTCGCTGTGCGGCAATAACCCGGAACAGCGTCGGTTGCTCTCCGAACACCCGTTAGTCGAGTACCGGATCAATCCCCCGCGGCGTGGACATACGGTCGATGAATGGAAAGCTCGCACCGAGCGGAGCGACAACCACTGGCTGGATTGTCTGGTCGGGTCGGCGGTCGAGGCGTCGATGTGCGGTTGCTCGGCGTTGTCGTCAGAAGGTTCAGTGCCCAAACAGGCAACCGGACGGAAATGGTCGGAACTGGCCACGTCGAAACGGAGATGATGGTGAACCGCATGCCCACGAACGACGAACCGGATTCGACGCGAGAGCTCAACTCGCCGGTCGATCCGCAGCCAGCCCCCCCCGCAAACGGGCGTGCGGTGCATAGCCTGCGGCTGCCGGCACATGCCCGCGCTGTACACCCGGCATCACGGGAAGCGGACTTACCGGATGCGGAAGTGCCGAAACTGTGGGAAGCTGAATCAGACGGCGGAGCGGGTCAGTGGAGAATGAGCCTGCAAGAAATGGAGATTGGATCGACTATCGATTCGGCGCAGCCTTGTCATCTTGCGGTTGGGAAGTTGTATTGTTTTGCCCAGCTTTCGCGGCTCGCTCGGCTTCCAGACGGCAGTAATTCAGTGTCGATCTCAACACATTCCCGGAAAGCAAGCCTGACGCGAGACACATTTGCTCCCCCTTTGGGGAAAGGATCACAATCGACGGGACTCCCGTGATCTTGAAATCTCGGACGACGGGTGCCGCGACCTCGGTATTCACGTCAACGCCGACACACAGGAAGTGTTGCCGCAGCAACTGTCGCAGATCCGGGCTGTTCAACAGGGCTTGCTGTGTTTTGGATGGTGCACTCTCTTGAAGGTGAAAAAAAATCAAAATCGGACGATTCAACTTCAGTGACATAGACTTCGCCTCGGGAATGTCAGGCGTCAGCCAATTGACTTCGACTTTTTGATCTGCTTCGAAGCGTGCCGTTTGATCGGAATTGAGGATTTGCTTTCGGACTTTTGTAAACATGGAATTCTCGTCGAAAATTCCATTTCCAAATTTCATCAGAATTGCTGCGATTTCTTTATCAGTATTCGCATCCGTGTGTTCCCCATCTTTTGTCGTCTCTCGCAATCGTTCGACTCGACGCCGGACCTGCTGGATATCCTTCTGCCCACCCAATCGGAGGTTTTGCTTCTGTTCGGGCGTAAGGTCGCAAATTCCGTTTAGATCTTCGATCTCCCAATTCAGGAGATCGTCGAATTCAGAGGCTTTCGGGAGCGAATCGAGAGTCCAGCGACCATTCGGCCGATCCGGGATTTCGACGGTTTCGACCGTGGAGTCATCTTCCGCTGCACGAATGACGGCTGGATTTAGAATGATTGAGATTGCAATCGCGGCCAAAAAGCCCGACAGCCAACTTCGACCCATCTTTTGCTTCTCCTGCATCGGCTAGCCCCAATTCACCGAATGCTACATTTCACAAAATAGAGGGTCAATGCCCGTTCATTGCGACCCTGAATGTGAACGTTAATGCCGCGAATACAGGCCTATGTACAGCGCCGATGCGCCATTTCCCAAACTTCATTCAAAACCCGTGCGCATGGTCTTCGCACGACGTAGATTACTGATCGAGTGAAGTGAACAGCCGCGTTTGATCCACGTGGCACCACCTGAAGGCCGTGCGGGGCCGCATCCCCGCACGGTCTGTTTGTTTGGTGTCCTGTGGCAGACGATCTTTCAACGACGCTCAACACGGCTGCTCAAGGCCCCGTGCAGGCCTGTGTGGATAGCCGCTCGGCCCAGCAACAACGGCTGCCCGATCTGATCGATGCCGACCGCGACCGCAAATCCGCGGGTTCTGGGGCCCACATCAAATGCGGCGGCCTGAGCATCACCCCCGCGCGTCCTCCGGGTGCCTATCACTGTGCGGGGCAATAACCCGGAACAGCATCGATTGCTGTCCGAACACCTGATAGTCGAGTACCAGATCAATACTCCGCGGCGCGGGCGTACCGTCGACGAATGGAAAGCTCGCCCCGAACGATCCGACAACCACTGGCTGGATTGTCTCGCCGGGTCGGCGGTCGGGGGCGTCGATGAGCGGTTGCTCGGCGTTGTCGTCGGAAGGATTGGTGCCCAAACAGGCAGAGGGGCGAAAACGGTCAGACCTGGCCGCGCCGAGACGGAGATGACCGTGAATCGCGTGCCCGAACACAATGAGCCGGATTCGACTCGAGAGCTCAACTCGCCGGTCGACCCGCAGCCAGAGCCACCGCAAACAGGCGTGCGGTGCGTAGCCTGCGGCTGCCGGCACATGCCCGCGATGTACCCCCGACGCCACGGGAAGCGGACTTACCGGATGCGGAAGTGCTGGAATTGTGGCAAACTGAA
>JAFEBR010000265.1 GCA_018242565.1 Planctomycetota bacterium
ACCAGTTCCTGCCCCTCGCTGTAATAGTCTGCCGTGGCGTAATAACGCTTGGCTCCCTGGCTACTTTCCTGCTGCGAGATGCGAATCATCCCTAATTATAAAATATCACACATTTGTTAACGAAATGTTAACGCTTCTCTGCTCTCCCCCAGCCAGCCTACGTTTCAGAGGAAAACGGCTGGCGAGTATCCCTATGGAGACAAATTCAACGACGGCATCACCCGCATTTTGGCGACCGCCAGCGGCCGGAGTTGTCAGCATTAATCCACCTCATTCAATTCCATATTCCGGGAACTATTTTTCCCGGCCAAATCTCCACTTCCACAGGCCTGATTCCACGACCGGAATCGAGGCCGCTTTTTGCCGCGAAACGACAGTGAAAGCAGGTTTGCGTGAGTCAGTCTTGAGTCAAAACGACACACCAACAAAAATCACATAATTAAGGACAGGCGTCTTCCCTATGCACTGCATAGGTGCCTTTTCACGGTCGCGGCCGGTGGTCCGGCCTGGCCGTAGCGTGACTGCTCTCCACCCGTCGGTAGCGAACCTATTCGAGTCGTGATTTTTGGCCCGCTTTTCGCCGCCGCTGCGCATGCTGTTTTTTGTCAAAATCGGCATTGCAAAAACCCCGTAATTTGTTGGGTTTTCGTGGTGGTCGGTTCTTGCAGACCAAGCAATCCTTGAACATATTGCACTGCACAACTAGCAAACCAGCAGCCAGCCTATTGCGCGACGTTTTTAGAAGTGCTATTATTCGCTTATGTCCAGACCTCCAATTCTTCATCTAAGCGATCTCGGCCCCCAGGCCCAGATGATGTCGAAGAATTGCAACAACGAGCGCATGGCGATGCTTCTGCAATATGTCGCCATCGGCTGCATGATCGTGATGTCGGGAGCCGCCGCCAGCCAGGTCTTAAAGGATATGTTCGGCTCACCGAATCGCGGTCGCGACCGGTCGAGGTAAGATTGCCCACAAGTCCCCGCCGGGCCAGCTCGGGCGGTAAGGGATGCGAAGGGCCGAGTGAGACGAATTCTCACGGCTAGAGGACCCACCGCACCCCCCGGTTAAGACGCAAGTCGGGAACCATCAGCAAGGGCACCCTGACTATGCGTAAAAGACCCACGGATCCGCGTCAGCCGACGCTGTTTCCGTTCAACGATTCCGGTTCCTCCGAGCCGGCGAAACCTGTAAACTCTCAACCTCAAGGAGACGACCATGCAGTACAAAACGATAGTTCTCGAACTACTTCAGCAGCAGACCGAGCTGCACGAGCAACTCCGGAAGGAACGCCGCCTGAAGGCGGTACTGGAGACCAGCGCCCGGCAACTCCGCGACAGCCATCTGTCCTGGCTGGAGCGGTTGAGCGAACAGAACCCGCAGAGCGACCCGGCCCAGATCTCAAGCCAGGCGATGGAACTGGCCGTGGCGGAATTTCAGGCGAGTTTACCCTCCGGGCAGGACGCGACGGAAGACCTCTCGCTCGACCAGGCGATGGCCAGCCTCAGACCGGTTATGTCGCGAGACTGAAGGCGGCGCGACAGCAGAAATCGCTGTTCGACGCTCCGCCCGTTCGCCAATCCGCTCCGCCGTCCCCGCCCGTGGCCAGGGATGACGGCACGCTAATCAGCCCGCCGGTCCCTGCAAGCGGAATTCCGGCTCCCCCTCAAGGTCTCCCCCAAAATTCCGCTGGCAGGGTTGCTGCGCAAGCCGAGCCCCGGCTAGGGGCTGATTCTTCCGCTGGCCGTCAGGCCCCGGTTGCGGGGCCGGAACTACCGGAAGGAGACCCCGCCATGCTTGCCGCCCAGTACAGTCTGCCGCTCGACACGCCACACCCTCGACAGTTGCCATCCAGCCAACCTGCCGCCGGCATCTCCGGCGGGGAGAAGGCCAAGGCCAGGGACATCATCGCCGCCATCCGTACCTTGAAATCCCTCGAAGCCGAAAAACGCATGGCGACGCCCCAGGAACGTGAAACGCTCTCCCGCTTCCCCGGGTTCGGGCCGGTCGCGCTTTCCATATTCCCCGACCCTGTAAAGGGCACCTACAAGGATTCCGGGTGGCAGGCTATCGGCGAGGAACTCCAGTCCCTGCTGACCCCCTCCGAATACGACAGCGCCAAGCGCACCACCTTCAACGCCTTCTACACATCCCCCACCGTCATCCGCTCGATCCATGACGCCATCGCCCGGATGGGGGCACCCAGGGGAGCCACCATCCTGGAGCCCGGTTGCGGCACCGGCAATTTCATGAGCCACGGCCGCCCCGGCGACCGCTTCATCGGGGTTGAAATGGATTCGCTGTCGGGCCGTATCGCCCGTGCGCTGCATCCGGACGACGATATCCGCATCGAGAACTTCCGGGATACCAGGCTCCCCGAGGGGCGCATCGACGCCGTGGTCGGCAACGTCCCATTCGCGGACGTCAAGCTCGACTACCAGGGGCAGAAGCTGTCGCTCCACGACTTCTTCTTCGCCAAGTCGGTCGACGCCCTAAAGCCGGGCGGGGTGCTGGCCTTGGTCACCACCCATTACACGCTCGACAAGCAGAACGCCGCTATACGTGAATACCTCTCCTCGCAAGCCGACTTTCTCGGTGCCATCCGGCTGCCGTCCGACGCCTTCAAGCGCGAAGGCACGGCAGTCGTGACCGACATCGTATTCCTGCGGAAAAGAGCACCGGGCGAACCGGCCCGGCACCAGGACCCGGACTGGGAGCGTACCAGCCCGGTCGATGTGGCTGGCCGGCAGGTCGCCATGAACCGTTACTTCATCTCCCACCCGGAAATGATCCTGGGCGCTTTGAGCATCAAGGACACGCTCTACGGCAATGAAGGCTACAGCGTGGTTTCGACCGGCGACTTGTCGCGGCAGTTGAAGGAGGCCGTAGGTCGACTGCCGGGCTTCGCTCCCGGCAAGGCGACCGACGCCAAGGCTGAATCACCCTCCGCCCGCGTCACCCTGCCGCCGCCCGAGCGGCATATCAGCGAGGGCAGTTTCTTCGTAGGGAATGACCGCATCATCTACCAGTCGCTGGGTGGACAGGGTGTCCCCGTGGTTTACGGCGGAACGACGCTGCGTAATGACGGCACGCTGGTCGGAAGGAGAGTCGCCGCCTTGCTCGGCCTGCGTGATCTCGCCCGCCGCGTCCTTGCATCCCAGAACGAGGGCTGGCCGGAAGCACAGCGCGATGCCGCCCGAAGGGAGTTGAACCAGGCCTACGACCGGTTCACGGTCGTCTACGGCCCGATCAACAAGACCACCTTCGGCGAAACCGCCGACGGCAACATGATCCGCCGCATGCCCAACCTCGTCAAGTTCCGCGAAGACCCGGATGCCATGCTGGTCATGTCGCTCGAAGATTACGACGAGGTGACCGGCAAGGCCTCCCGCGCCGCCATCATGACCCGCGACGTGGTGGGCAAAACCCCGCCGGTAACACACGTCCGAAGCGCCGAGGAAGGGTTGCTGGTGTCGCTGAACCACAAGGGAGCCATCGACCTTCCGTTTATGGCCGAACTCTACGGCAAGCCGGAAGCCGCCATCATCGCCGAACTGGGTGACCTTATCTATCAGGACCCGGCATCCGGAGGCTGGCAGACCGCCGACGAATATCTCTCAGGCAATGTCCGGTTGAAACTCGCCGAGGCGCAAGCCGCCGGCAGCCGAAACGCCGAGGCGTTAAGACGCGTGCAGCCCGAGGATGTGCTGCCCGGCGATATCGACGCCAATCTCGGTGCACCGTGGATACCGGCCTCCGACATCCAGGCTTTTGCCGCCGAGCTGTTCCGCGTCGCCCCCGACGCCGTGCCGGTATCGCACCTGAAGAAAGACGCCGTATGGACGCTGGATGCCGGTTACGACGCCGAGGCGTCGGTCGCCGCCACGTCGGAATACGGCACGCGCCGGGCCAACGGCACCTGGCTCTTCGACCAGGCCCTCAACATGAAAACCCCGGTCATCTATGACACCATCGACCACGGCGATCGCGAGGAACGCGTCGTCAATCCCGAGGAAACACTCGCCGCCCGCGAAAAGCAGAAGCTGATCAAGGAAAGGTTTCGTTCGTGGGTATTCGCCGACCCGGAACGCACCGAGCGACTCGTGCGGCTTTACAACGACACCTACAACAATCTGCGTCCCCGGATTTTCGACGGTTCGCATCTCGATTATCCCGGCATGAACCAGGCTATTCATCTGCGGCCGCACCAGAACGCCGCCGTCTGGCGTGGCATGAGTTCGGGCAACACGCTCCTCGCCCATGCTGTCGGTGCCGGCAAGACCTTCACCATGTCGGCGACCGGCATGAAGATGAAACAGGCCGGGCTGATCAAAAAGCCGATGTACGTGGTGCCGAACCACTTGCTCGAACAGTTCTCCCGCGAGTTCATGCAGCTTTATCCCAACGCCAAGCTGCTGGTCGCCGCCAAGGAGGATTTGTCGCGAGACCGCCGCAAGTATTTAACCGCAAGGATTGCCAGCGGCGAATGGGACGGCATCATCGTCACCCACAGCAGCTTCGAGCGCATCGGCATGTCGCGTGACTACCAGGAGAAGTTCTTAAACGAACAGATTGCCGAATACGACCAGTTGCTGCGTGAACACGCCGCCGACAAGGGCACCAGTCGCAACATCATCAAGCAGATCGAAAAGCAGAAAGCCGCCCGCGCCGAGAAACTTAAAAACCTGCTCGCCGAAGATAAGAAAGACGACGGGCTGGTGTTCGACGAACTCGGCGTCGATCACGTCTTCATCGACGAGGCGCATTACTTCAAGAATTTGGAGACACCCACCAAGATGGATCGCGTCGCCGGCATCCAGACCGGTGGCAGCGAACGTGCCTTCGACGTCTATATGAAAGCCCGTTATTTAAGCGAACAGCATCCCGGGCACGGGGTGACGTTTGCCACCGGCACGCCGATCAGCAACACGATGGTCGAGATGTACACCATGCAACGTTTCCTCGACCCCGAGGGCCTGAAAAGCCGGGGGCTGGAGCATTTCGACGCCTGGGCCGCCACCTTCGGCGAAGTGGTCGACACGATGGAGATCTCCCCGGATGGCACGAGCCTCCGCCCGCGCAGCCGGTTCGCAAAGTTCACCAACCTGCCGGAACTCCAGCAAATGTTCCGCGCCTTCTCGGATGTGCAGACTGCCGAGATGCTCGACCTGCCGCGCCCGGCATTGCAAGGCGGCAAGCCGATGGTGGTGGCCTGCCCGATGTCGCCCGAGCAACGCATGATCCAGCAGGAGCTGGTCGAACGTTACGATCGGCTCCGTTCGCAGAAGGTCGATCCGAGAGAGGACAATGCGCTTGCCATCACCACCGACGGCAGGAAACTGGCGACCGACGCCCGCATGTTACTGGCAACAGCGCCGGACTTCCCCGAATCGAAGATCAACCGCCTGGTGGATAATGTCGCCGGCATCTGGGAACGCACGGCACCGACGCGCGGCACGCAAATGATATTCTGCGACATCGGTGTCAACCCGACCGGCTGGGGATACTCGGTCTATGACGAGATTATCAAGAAGCTCGAAGCCCACGGCATCCCTTCCTCGCAGATCGCCGCCATCGGCGATGCCGATTCCGACGCCAAGAAACAGGCGCTGTTCGACAAGGTGCGGCAGGGCACGGTACGCATCCTGCTCGGTTCCACCCAGAAAATGGGCACCGGCACCAACGTGCAGAAACGCCTGGTCGGCCTCCACCATCTCGATGCACCGTGGAAGCCCGCCGAGGTCGAGCAACGCGAGGGCCGCATCCTGCGTCAGGGCAACGACAACAAGGAAGTGGCGATATACCGCTACGTCACGGAAGGATCGTTCGACGCCTATATGTGGCAGGCGCTCGAAACCAAGGCCCGCTTCATCGGCCAGGTGATGACCGGCGATAACGCCGCCCGTCGTGCCGAGGATATCGGCGGACAGGAACTCTCCTACGCCGAAGTGAAAGCCATCGCCTCCGGAAACCCGGCAGTGCTGACACTCGCCGAGGCCGACGCCGAATTGCAACGCCTGACGCTCTTGAAGAAAAGCCATACCGACGAGCAATTTGTCGCCCGCCGTAATATCCGCGAATTGCCGGACCGCATCGCGCATTTGCGTACGAGACTCTCCAAACTTGAAACGGATGCCCAGACGGTCGAAACCCATGAAGGGAAACCGATCACCATCGGCGGGAACGCGCCCGCCCGCGACGAGGTGCTTGCCGTGCTGACCGAAACGCTCGACGCGTTACCGCTCATGGTACGTCAGGCGACTCCGGTGCCGCTTGGCGCCTATTGCGGCATCAAGTTCGGAGTTGTAGTCGATCCCAATTACCCTCTCTCGGTCTATTTAGAAGGCCACACGACGCGGCAAACGATGTTGACCCGTGAACATCAAGGACCACGCGCCGTCCTCAACGCCCTTGAACGACTTGCGTCTTCCTACACGCCGGAAATAGCGCGCTTAACGCATGAACTGAGCATCGCTGAATCGCAACTGCGCGACTATCAGGGGCGTCTCGGCCAGCCGTTTGCCCACGAGGCGTACCTTGCTGAACTGACCGATTTGCGTGACCGGCTGAAGCTGGGCTTATCTGCCTCCGCCGCGTCACTGCCCGACGACCAAAAACCCGGCACGTCGGCCATCGCCGCACGCATTAAGTCGCTGAAAGCGTCGCATTCGATTGAACCCGCGCCGGAACGTGCGCCGCGTGCCCAGGCAGCCGCCGAGGAGCCGGTGACGGCGCGTATCCTGCGTCAGGAGATCCTGCGGCAATCCACGGCTGACCTCGCAGCGCCTGACGCCGTGAAAGTCGGTGACAATGCGACTACTGTCACAGCCACATCGACCCGAGACATGAGCGCCACGACGAGTGTTGATGCAGTCACCGGCACGATGCGTACCACCGATAGCACGGCGACCAGTGTCACCGGAAGCGCCGCCGATCCGACGGACGACACGCCGAACGCCGGACCGGACGCGACGGTCCATGAGAATTCGGAATCCCCTGGCACATTTCGGGAATACGTCACCCAACGCCGCGAGGAATCAGCAGCGGAGCCGGAGTTGCCATGAGGTTTTGTGACTCGGCCGCATTTTCAAATGTGCGTAATTGCCTTTAGCCGTAATGGCTGACGTGCGATGTCGGACGACTCTCAAAGAACGATTAGGTTCATTGCCGACGGTGTCCCAAATGCGTGGCGGCGTCGCATCAGATGAATTCCTATAGACGACGCAAATTCGGTGCAACCCATTGTTCGTTTAGGCCGAGATTGATCGCGAATTTCCGATTTCGAGCCAGCTTGCCATAAAACAAGACTGCGAGCCGTTCGCGTTGACTTTTCGGAAATGCTGTTGAATTGAAAATTCTTTCTGCTACGATTGCTCACGTTGCATTTTCCTTTAGGGGTTATTCTCTCAGTGAATGGAATACTGCCGGCCAGGGTGATTTTTGCAAAGGGCCGTAATGTTCCTTCGCTTGTGTCCGCTCTCTTTCAGACTTTCACGTTCGTATCGTTGACCGACGGAACGACGGTGTCGCCATGATGGCTACTGGCAGTTGATTTGGAGTCCACCAGCAGGTTCACGGAATCCGATCCTGGCGGGTGATTTCCATCGAGTGTGCCGGCAAAATGCCGTTACAGATCCTTCGGTAACCGACGCAAGGATCCTTTGGCGACCGATTGCGCCGATTCCACATGGAGTGCGTGCTCATGGTCAAAGCTGAAGAAGCCGTGGCGACTTGGGAAGATCTACAAGTCCTCGTGATCAGCTTGCAAGGACTGCAGGAATTGCGGGAACGTCGATGCGTCGCAGGCGAGATTGTTGTCCAAGGCAGGTTTGACGCCATGTTGACTGCGACCTGCGGTGTCGTCCTCAGAGGACAGGCACGTAACGACGCGTTGTTTGAAGACGTACGCCAGGAGGCGGTGACCATTCTCTTGGAGCGTTTTGGCGTCGGGAATTTAGCGTACGTCAATGAAGGTTGCGATCGTTTTCGACACTGGGTTTACACGATTGGCCGGTGTGCCTGCGTCGATGCCTGCGTTCGACTCCGTCGGTCGTGCAGCCGGTTGACGTTTGTCGACAACGCGTTTTTAGATCGATACGCGCAGAAATCAGATCCCAGTCCGTGCGACCGCCAAATGCAAGTCCTGATTGCGATTGACGGCATTGACGATTTGCTACTGCGCAATCTCCTGCTGGAGACCTGCTACGGATGGACGTTGGAGCGATCTGCGGCAAATCACGATCTTTCTTCAGGCCAAGTGTTCCGTTTACGCGGCAAAGCGCGCCAAATCTTGCGCTCCCGGATTGGCGACTGAAGACCTCGCGAATCGAAGTCATTCGCTAGCGTCATCCGATCGTTCGGGCGGTCGCTGGCGCATTAAGTCTTCGAGCGCGGCTCGCCATGGCCGGTAGGTCGCTAGCAATTCCAGGATCTCGACCCGTTCATCCGCCGGCAATTCACGGCGAAGGAAGGCAAGTAGTCGCTTGTGGTCGACCGGCGGGGCATACTTGTCGGGGGCCGTGTTCTCCTCAGAATTCCAAAGCGACTGCAGAGATTTGTCGAACTCCGCCGCTTCCGCGTCGGTCAGGTCGTCGCCGAGATTTTCGCCGTCTGGATCGTCAGGCGGTCTTTCGGGCTCAACCATTGGGAAAACACTCTGTTTGCAATCAAAAGCAGACGAACAACGTCGCTCAAAACACTTTTCTATCGAATAGAACAGGGTGCGAGCGACCACTTTTTGGGTAATTTCATAAGAAAATTCCGGAATTTTCGAAAAACTACGTTTTCTCGGGCTGTTTTAAAGGGGTATGGAACTTTCATTCCCACGACCCCACGTACAAGACACGGTCGCCCGACACTTCGATGACGCCGCAAAGGTGTTGGTGCGTACGGCCCAGAAGTGCACCCCCGCTATCACGACGGCGGCAGATTTAATCGCCTCCGCCCTGGCCGCAAAGCGGAAATTGATGATTTGCGGCAACGGCGGGAGCGCCGCCGATTGCCAACATCTTGCGGCTGAGTTCACCAGCCGGCTCTCAGCCGATTTTCAACGCCCTGGCTTGGCCGCACTGGCCCTAACAACCGACACGTCATTCATCACAGCTTACACGAACGATTTTGATTTCAACGGCATCTTTGCCAGGCAAGTACAGGCGCTGGGGCAGCCGGACGACGTGCTGCTGTGTATCAGCACCAGTGGCCGCTCGGCGAACGTGCTCCGGGCCGCACGTCAGGCACTCGACATGGGGCTGCGAGTCGTAGCCCTGACCGGTGTGGCTCCGGCCTCTGACACCGGCAGGGGCAGCGCCCCACACCTGACGGACATCGCCGACATCGCGATTTGCATCCCCAGCGATCACACACAGCACGTCCAGGAGGCGCATCTGGCTGTCGAACACATGCTTTGCCACTGCGTCGAGCGGCAACTCTTTGGCGAACACGGGGCCGGTGACTGGAGTTAATGATCGGCCCCAAACCTCATCCGCGAACATTTGAAAAAAATGAAAATAAATCTTGGAATTTTCGAAAAACGACTGCGCGAGCCCCTGTTGTTTATGTGGACCGTTGTTTTCTCACTTCAGGAGTCGTTCAAAATGACCGCTCTCGACAGCTTCGTTTGGGAACAGATCCCGGGACTCGCCCACGAACTCTCCATTGGCGCCGACGGATCGATGTGGTGTTTAGGTCTCGGCGATTTCTCGTCCGCCGGATATTCAATTCACCGTTGGAATGCTCCCGATTGGGAACATGTCGCGGGGGCGGCCATCAAGATCGCCGCCGCTCCGGACGGAAGTCTATGGACGATCGATCGTCAGCAGCGCATTTCGCGATTGACGGCTCAAGGTTGGGAACCACTCCCCGGCTTGGCCCGCGAGATCGCCTGCGGAGCCAATGGTGCGGTGTGGTGCTTGAGCGCATCGGATTACGCGCCAGGTGGCGCATCAATCCATATTTGGAACGAGTTCGATTGGGAACACGTCGATGGTGCCGCGGTGAAAATCGGCATCGCCACCGACGGGACTGCATGGATCGTGAATTCGGCAGGACAAATTTTCCGGCGCAGTGGCGAGGGTTGGGAATTGATGCCGGGATTGGCATCGGAAATCGCGTGCGGTAATTCGGGATTCGTTTGCTGCCTTTCTGCATCGGCCTCTCCGATCGGGGAACATTCGATTCACGCCTGGAACGGTGCGGACTGGGACCACATTTCCGGCAATGCCGTGAAAATTGCCGCCGGCACCGCCGATCAACTTTTGATCACGGACAGCCTCTACCGGATTTATCGGGCGCACGCGGCCGCTGCCGTTTGATGAGACCACAAAAGTTCTCGGATGGAGGCCCGAGTCGATAGGCGTTTTGCTTCCAAATTTCGGACGGCCGCCGACAGGAGATCAGACGATGTCCCTTGCAGTGTTTTCGGAAAGCCCAACCGGTTATGGCTACGACTTTTACCGTCACCAAAAGGCGTCGGGTGTCGACCTGCTGGACTACGGAGAGTGGCAACGAAAATACGGACAATGGATCGTCGACGCGCTCGGGCTGGCAGGTCAACGCGTTCTCGACGTCGGCAGTGCCTGCGGCTCGACGCTCCGCGCCATTCTGGAGGCGGGCGCGGACATCGATGGCGTCGATTGTAGCGAGGTGTTGGTTCAATTGGGGCGCGATCAGTGGCCAGATATGGGCGGGCGGTTGATGATCTCGGATGCAGTCAATCTGCACGGCATTCCCGACGCCTCCTACGATTGGTTGCATTCGCTCGGTGTGGCGGAACATTGGCGCCCCGCTCTCGTACCGCACATTCTTGCGGAATTGCGGCGCGTCGTTAAACCCGGCGGCAGCTTTTACTGCGCCTTTGAGACGGCCGGCGGGGTGATGACCAACGGGCGAAATCCCGCCGAGGAGCCGACCCATCTTTGCTTGCGGACCTCCACCTGGTGGGATGAACGCCTGCGGAAATCCGGCTGGCAACTCACGTCGGCGGCGTGGCTTCCGGTCTTTCAATCACATCCCGACAGCGCCCGTTTTCAATCCGACTGGTCCTGGTTCATCGCGCAACGTCCCGAATAACTCTTAAACATCTTTTTCACTCGGCAATCCGAGATGCCTCCACGTCGTCTCATCCTCCGCTCGTTCCAAAGCCCCGGCGACATCGTCATGTTGACGGCGGCCGTCCGGGATCTGCATTTGGCGCATCGCGGGCAATTCGAGACCGATGTGCGAACTTCCGCCGACGCTTTGTGGACCAATAACCCCTACATCACCCGCTTGGCCGAAGGACAACCGGGGGTCGAGTACATCGAGATGCATTATCCGCTGATTCACGAAAGTAATCAGCGCCCTTATCACTTCATTCATGGCTACTCGCAGTATCTGGAGCAGCAACTCGGCGTCAAAATACTGGTGACCCGATTCGGCGGCGACATTCACCTTTCTGCCGACGAGCAAAATGCCGCGCCGCCGGGCGCCGAAGCAGGTGTCGGCGAACATTTCTGGATCATGATGGCAGGTGGAAAGTACGACTTCACCGCCAAGTGGTGGAATCCGGCATGGTATCAGCAAGTCGTCGACCATTTCGAAGGAAGAATTCAATTCGTGCAATGCGGAGAAGCCGGGCACTGGCATCCGCCGCTCACCGGAGTCATCAATCTGGTCGGCAAGACCGACACGCGTTCGTTTATTCGCTTAATGTACCATGCCGCCGGGGTGGTCTGCCCGGTCACTTTCGCCATGCATTTGGCGGCCGCGGTGCCCACGAAACCAGAGCGGCCCCACCGTCGCCCGTGCGTCGTTATTGCCGGCGGTCGCGAGCCAGCGCACTGGGAAGCGTATCCCCATCATCGGTTTCTCGACACCGTGGGCGCTCTGCGGTGTTGCGCCGACGGGGGATGTTGGAAATCACGCTGCCAGCCTGTCGGGGATGGAGACTCCAAAGACCATCACGATGTGTGTGTCGATCCGGTGCAGGTCGCCCAGGAACTCCGCATCCCGCGATGCATGACGCTCGTGACACCGGAAAAAGTCATTGAATCGATCGAGTTGTATTACAAGGGCGGCGCCCTGCAAATCCCGACAAGTGGCCACGCGAACGGGAATCGTGGTCTTCCCACTGCGGATCCCGTGATCGCAGACCAAACACCGAACTCCATTCGCGAAAGTCCTCTACCACCCGTTTCAGTCTCCCACAAGCCCGCACGGGAACTCGCCATGAATGTATTGATCAATTTTCGTCACGGTTTCGGCGACGCCATTCAACTCACGATCATTCTCAAACATCTGCGAAAGTATCGCCCGAATTGGAATGTCGATGTGGCGGCGCTGGTTGGCAAGCATTCGGCGTTTCACGGACTGTGCCGCAATATCTACATCTTGGAGCGAGAGTTCCCTCCGTGTTGCGATTACGGCCAGCGTTTCAACCTCGACTGGAACGAATGTCACTCAGTTTATTCCGATTCTCCCAGTACAAAAGCCGAGCGTTGCCTGCGCGAAGAATTCGGAATCACGCCCGATCCAGAGCTGTGTTCCTACAGCATTCAAGTGAGAGAGGGCGCACGCGACCTGGCCCGGCAGTATCTCGAAACCGTTTGTCGGGTGACCGCCACCGAGGGTGGTCGGTACCCCGTCGTCCTAATTCACTTCGAGGGGAACACCTCCGCCGACCACAAGAACATTCCGTCTCCCATCGTGGCCCGGTTGTGTGAAGACATTATCGACGCGGGGCATGTCCCGGTCATCCTGGATTGGGACTACCGAAATACATTGGCGGATGGAGTACGGATTTTCTGCCCGGACCAAAGGGCCGAATTGTGGCATGGGACCGGAACCGGCGATGCCGAGTCGTTGGCAGCGCTCATCGAACGTGCCTCCTTAGTGGTAGGCATCGACAGCGGGCCGTTGCATGTCGCCGCGGCGACCAGCACACCCACGCTGGGAATTTGGACTCGGCATCATCCACTCCATTACTGCTCGCTGAGTGCGAACGTAACGCATGTCGTGCCGCGAAATCACGCCGAGTTGTTGCGCGGAGACCGCAAGACGGGAACGGCCTATTTTAGCGATCATTATCAGTTCCAACTTTACGACGACCTCGAAATCGGCGTGCGCTCGGCCGTTCGATCTCGGCTCGTCGCTCCGCAGAACGGCGGGTTGGTCTTCACGCGCGACCATTGGGTTCGCACCGACATGGCCGAACAAGATCTGGTCGTAGTAAAAGATATCGCCGAGGAAGATTCGTACCACATCGACGAAATGTCTCTCCCAAGGCTGATTGTGGTAGACGTCGGGGCACATATTGGGTGCTTTTCAAAGCGTCTCCACGAGCGCCATCCGTCAGCGTCGATTTATGCAATCGAATGTTGTCCAGAGAACATTGCTGCGCTGCAAAAGAATGTCGGGGAGTTCACAACGGTGATTCAGGCGGCTGTCACTTACGAGTCAGACGTCGCCTTGCAGAACGCGGTCTACAAGAACTGCTTGTCGACGGGGGGAAGCACGCTGATCGACCGGCAAGAACTCGAACGACGGGTGGCCGCGCAGGCCTGCGCCACGGCTCCAGCCCACGAAATGCCCAGCGAATACTGGGCGGATTTTCGGCCGCTCCGAACCGTAACGCTGGAAGACCTGATGCGCGCCTACGAGTTTGATCACATCGATGTTCTGAAACTCGATTGCGAGGGGAGTGAATATTCGATCCTCGGAAAAACACCATCGCTCGAGAAAATCGGCATGATTGTCGGCGAATACCACACTCGAGAGCGGTTTGACCGGTTGGTTGCCGACCGGTTCTCCGGCTGGAAACTGGAAATCCTGCGCGATGGCGACTTGGGGATATTCCGGCTCACGAACCCGAAACGCATTGTCGAGATGCATTCCGAACCACGGTTGCGCGACGAACTCGCCGCTTCGGAGCCTGACCCGCGAGCGCCCGTGCCGAAGTCGATTACGATTTCTCGGAACGGCACGACATCGTTTCACGAGATGTTGCAGACCTTGCGTAACGCGGCCGCCCACCATCGCCAGATCGTGGTCGAGCATTTCTTCGATTCGCTGGTCATTCGGCAGGCGTGCGATACGTTTACAAGCGAACACCCGGAATTCCGCCGCACATTTAGCGGCGCGCCAACGGCAAGCCTGCTGTTACTCAGCAGCACCGACCCAATTATTTAACCCGTAACCGCCCGCAAAATTTGCATTCTGCCATGTTTAGCGCCAACTTCCATTCGCGGCTGCTCGTCCTGGGCGACGTCATTCTCGATCGGTACATATTCGGTAACGCCGAACGGGTAAGCCCCGAAGCGCCGGTCGTCGTGTTGCGCGTGGATTCCCAGGAGATCCGCTTGGGGGGCGCCGCCAGCGTGGCCATGTTGCTCCGGAACCTGGAGGCCGAAGTCACCCTGGCCGGCGTGATCGGCGATGACTCGGATGGGCGCACGCTGTCGTCTCTCTTGCGCGACGAACGGATCGATAACCGGCTGATCTGGTCTGATCCCCGGCGGCCGACGACCAGCAAGGAGCGCGTGATTGGACGTGCGGCGGATCGCCACGCCCACCAGATTGTGCGCATCGACCACGAATCGACAGCGGCGTTGGACGAGTCCCTGGAATCACAATTGGCAGACCGGATTGCGGCGACGGCATCGCAGTATCAAGCGATCCTTATTTCGGATTATGCGAAGGGTGTCTGTACGCCCCTGTTGTTGCGCCGCGTCATTGATGTCGCCAATGAACACGGGATTCCCGTTATCATCGACCCGGCGCGGATCGGCGATTATTCGCGCTATGCCGGCGCGACTCTGGTGAAGCCCAATCGTACAGAGGCGGAATTGTCGACCGGCCGTTCGATCAAATCCCCGGAGGACGCGCGCGAGGCCGCCAAGACCTTGCGCGACCGTAATCGGATCGAATCGGTCGTTGTGACTCTGGACAAAGACGGCATGGCCGCCGCGAGTGGCGACGGGTCAACCGCCTGGTTCCCGTGCGCGGCACGCGAAGTCTATGATATCACTGGGGCCGGTGACACGGTCCTGGCCGCGATGGGCCTGTGCCTCTCTGCACGAATGCCGCTGCCGCGCACGATCTCCGTCGCCAATGCCGCCGCGGGCTTGCAAGTCCAAAAACTCGGTGTGGCGCCGATCCCGCGGGATGAATTGCTTCGTGAAATCGCGATGCTCGATGCGGAAGCGAGTCGACCCCACTGTTCAGGAACGTCTGCGGATTCGACGGTGGAATTGGATCGACTGACCGGACGCAATTCGACATCTCGAATCTGCCAGAATTTGGCCGAACTCAGAGAACTTGTGGCCGCACATCGCGGCCGGGGCCATTCGGTTGTGTTTACGAACGGATGTTTCGACCTTCTGCATGTGGGCCATGTCGCCCTACTTCAGCAGGCGGCCGCGTTAGGCGACGTGCTCATCGTCGCGGTCAATAGCGACGCCGGTGTTCGCCGGCTTAAAGGGCCCAAACGCCCTGTGATCGGGGAATCGGAACGGGCACAGATGATTGCGGCCCTGGGCTGTGTTTCGTGTGTCGTGATTTTTGACGACGCCACGCCGCACGCACTGCTCGATGCCGTGCGCCCCGATGTTCTCGTCAAAGGCGGCACGACGCCTGAGATCGTCGGCCGTGAGATCGTTGAAAGCTATGGAGGACGAGTGTGTCGCGTCGGGGAAGTCCCCGGCGTGTCGACGACGGCGGTCGTTTCGCGGATTGCGGCGAGCACCGCGACGACCACCTATTAATTCATTTCAAACCGTGCAGTGCGCTATCAAGAACTCGACGAGTGGTTGCACGCGACGCCCGCCGACCAAGACCAAGGCATTGCCAACGACGAAGATCTTCGGTTGCGGAAGTTCTCGAATGAGTGAAAACAATTCATCCAGCGACGGCCACTCGTCCGCTCGAAACGGCGGAGGCGGTGGAACGGCAAACATGTGGAAATCATCGATCATGATGACGTCATCCGATGCGCTACCGCGTAATGCGGATAATTCGGCGAGAATCGCACATTGGCATTCCGCCCCCGCGGAGTCGCCATCGAGCCCGCACCAATGCGCATCGAGCCAGAACAATTTCGCTTTCGGCAATGCCGTAAGTTCCGGAAGAAAATCGGGAGAGTGCCCGTTCCGGAAGACAATGTTGTTATGCACGGCGTTGTCGCGTGACTGTGCATACAAACCCGGACTGCGTTCGATCGTAATCACTTCTCGAAAACGTTCAGCCGCCCAAGCTGCGCTTTCGCCCCGAAACGTCCCCGTCTCGACGAACATTTCGATTCCGAGTTCACGAGCGCAAAACTCAACCAGAGCATCCAGCGGAGGAGTGAAGATGTGCCCCATAGTCTACGTGCTTTCGCGTTGTTGAGGCCACGAAATTTGAAACGCCTTCAAAACCGAAAACGAATCCTCGTTGACCAATAACGTAACAAATTGCTGGCAGCGGTTCGAGGCGATGTCCGAACATTGTATTGCACCGGTATTTATGCCGTCGCAGCGATGCGATGCGTGCTGAGTCGGGTATCGACCCGCTGCTCAATAACAACCCATTCAGATCGCCCTCTTTCCGAGAATCCCGATGAAAGCAATAGCCCCAACCCAAGTCGAGCGGCATTCGCAAGTACCGGATATCGCCGAATCAATGCTGGTGCGGGCCGGAGACTTTTGGATCCGAAGCGACAATGCCAAACAGGATCTGGCCATTATCCAGGACATCTTTGAAGAGGATGCCTACCGCACCCTGCTTCTAAGCGACAATGCTGGGCCGGACGAGGTCGTCGTGGATATCGGCGCGCACATCGGGTCCTTTGCGCGGCTTTGGCATCGCAAAAACCCGCACGCCCGAATCATTTGCGTCGAGGCATGCCCGGAAAATCTCCCGGCACTTCGCGCGAACGTGTCAGATTTTGCGGAAGTCGTGCACGCGGCGTGCACGTATGAATTCGAAGACGTGATGTTGCTGAACGCCGTACGGCCCGACTGCGAGAGCACGGGTGGCTCTGTCGTCGTTCCGCGCTCGGGACACGAGACCAGTCCGCTGCGACAAAATGGCTATCAGTATTGGAATGATTTTCGTGAACTGCCGAAGGTCACGCTCGAAGAACTGGTTGCACGGTTCGGACTCCGCCAGATCAACATCCTCAAGCTCGATTGCGAAGGGAGTGAGTATTCGATCCTCGCCAACACCACGTCGCTCGACCGGATACGCATGATTGTCGGCGAGTATCATGTCAGCGCGCGCTGGGCCGAATTCCGCCGGCACCATCTGCAGGGCTGGGATTACGGGGAAATGCGCGACTGGAATGGTAGTGGCGGCCAGTTTCACTTCGCCAATCCCGTTTGGCCGCCGCGAGCAGATCCCGCACACGCTGGCGGAAACGGTAAGCCAAGCATTCCGCCGAATGGCCGGCCGATGGCGGAACCAAAGGCCCACCCCGGACTTCAACCGGCTGCAGGGGAGATCGAATTCCTGGTGTTTTTAGCCAGCCAATTCCATCCCGATGACAGAGCGCTCTGGGAGTGCTGGCGACCGTATTACCAAACCCTCTACCGAATTGCGAATTTGGTTCAGGCCAAATCCGTGATCGAGTTTGGTGTCCGCTGCGGGTACAGCGCCCTGACTTTCTTGAACGCCATGCCGGGAGTGACGGTGACCGGCTACGACGCAGCCGTTGAGCGGCAGTCCTATAGTTTTTTGGAGCATGCCACGAGAATTCTGAACGGCCGCGAATTTCGGCTGATTCGTGCGGACACTCAGGGACTCGATCGCATTCCCCCTTGTGATTTGGTGTATGTCGACGGCGACCATAGCTGTGAAGGATGCTTGCGGGATTTGGAATTGGCGTATTGGTCGGCATCGAGCATTCTGGTCGACGACTATGGAACAATATCGGAAGTGCGAGACGCTGTTTCAAAGTTTTTGGCCAACCATGCGGATGTTTTTGAAGCCCAGCAGATCGATTTCCAATTTGGGAGCGGTCACGGTTCGGGGGCGTTCGTACTGCTGACGCGAAAGGTTAAGCACGTCGCGCCGCGGAAATTGATCCAGCCCCCTCTGTTGCGCGTGGCGGTTCCCGCCGGAATCGGCGATTCGGTGTGGGCGCTGACGAAGATTCGGCATTTACTGCGCACTTACGGGGCCACACACGCCCACATCGGCCTATGCGGCGGATACCCCTATCGCGCCCTGTCGTTCGTTGAACGATTCGATTTCGTCGCCTCGGCAGAGAATTGCCAGTGGGAGTGCATCGAAGCCGACCGGTACACGAAGGAGGGCGTCTACAACTGGGCACCATCGGGTATCGGCTGGCACAATGAATATGACTGGATGCTTGTGGCCAATCGGCATCTCGAATCGGGACTGCGACTGGAAACCTGGCTCCCGGAAATGGAGACGGACTGGCGCATCGCCGAGCGGTTTCGCTTTACCGCACGCGAGGTTCGCGACGCGATTGACTTCGAGAAACACCACGGACCCTACTGCATATTCTACTTGGGACCGGAACTGGGAAACACAGGGTTTGGGCACAACCGTGGCCCATTATGGACGCCACAGGAATGGGGAACGCTGGCGCGACATTTCCGCGAACTCGGATTGAAGATCGTCGTCGTCGGGGCGCCGTATGACCTCTCGTATTTCGAGAAGCATGTGGCGCAGCATCTGGGCGAATGCACGAACATGATTGGAAAATGGTCCATTGGCCAAACGTTTTCTCACGTGCAGCGGGCCCGCTGCGTGATTGCGTATCAGAGCGGCATCGGAATATTTGCCGTCTATCTGGGCGTTCCGACGGCCTGCTTCTGGCGGCCCCATGGCGACAGCATCGACCCAAGCGCGTTTGTCTCTTTCAACGAACAGATGGCATCCGCATGGGCACCGCGCGATTCCCTCGCGACGGGACGCTATTTGCCCTCGATCTACACGAAGTGCTCACCGGATTCAATTGCCAAACATGCCGCAACCCACGATTGGCATCGCGGCTGACACAGAAATTCTAATCGCGTAACACGTAATCGGCCTTTTGAATAACGGAAAGGGTAACCCCATGCCATTCAATTCGAACATGAAAACGCTGCTGGCGCAGTTCACTTGCAATACGAACGATGCCGCGTGTTGCTTTTGGGGAACGCTTGTTGTTCCACTGGCCTTCGAT
The DNA here is from genome assembly GCA_018242565.1 of Planctomycetota bacterium. GTDB lineage: Bacteria > Planctomycetota > Planctomycetia > Planctomycetales > Planctomycetaceae > JACQFH01. Next base: position 19,143 of record JAFEBR010000265.1, read on the forward strand.
TCGACCGCTCCCACTCCGACATGGAGCGGCAGCGGTGGCGG
>JAFEBR010000266.1 GCA_018242565.1 Planctomycetota bacterium
GGGAGAACAGGGGAGCAGGGGAGCAGGGGAGCAGGGGAATTGAGAAAAGGGGGAGCAGAGCTGGTGCTCGTCGGCCGGGTTTTTCCGGGGGAACGCCGGTGTCTCGGCCACCGCATGTAACGCTGCGGTGCCTGCGCGAATGCCCTCTGAGCAAGCAGCCCAGCGAGCTGCCGGGTTTACCCCGGCAGTATCCGCTTCGTTGGCAAACACGGGACGAATCCGCGAATCCGCTCGGCCGGGTTGCCTGGAATTTCTGCGCGCTGACCGGAGCGCCACACAATCGCGAGTGCTCCCGCGCCGTTCGCTGTGTCGGCCCATTCGGCCACTGTCGCCGATCCACGTCGATACCACCGGGATAAACCCGGTGGCTCGCTCGCGTCAGCACAGCACCACCCCGTCGCTGCGTCACCCGGTCGGCACGGGTGGATTTTCCCCATTCAGGGTGATCGGTCGACGGTGGCGGCCCATGGAACGGCCTCGAGTGGCACCGACGATCGCGGGGAGTCGGTGCCAACGGCATTCAGATCTCGCAGACCATAAACAGACCAGCGACCGCGTGGCCACAGGTGTCGTCCGACCGTCGAAGGGTTCGTTACAGATTTTCGAGTCGTAAGAGGGTTGCCGAAAAACGGTCGTCACCCCTGGTCTGCGCTGCCTTACGCTTTCAGCCTACATTGAATGCGCGGATCCGGCTCTTTGCTTCAGGTTCGCGAAGTCCGTCGACCTGCGCGGCCGCGTGTCGCAGGGCTTCGTCTCGCCGGGAGGCGAAGGACCAGTGCAACTCGCACGTCCGCCAGCCTGATTTCAACCATTCGGCAGTCGAGCGAAGCGCTCTGTGTCGATCCCTGTCAATCTATGAAAAAGGCTTCGTCCGTGCCTGTTGCCGCATGCAGCCAGCCGGTAAGACGGACAACAGAAAAACAGAGACTCGGGCAATGAGATTTCTGTCCACCATTGGTCGTATTCGGAACTACGAAAAGTGGCCGCCAAGCGGCCGCACTCCGGAGAACCCGCGCAATCCCAAGGGCCGTTGGCGGCTCGCAAGTCCACCGTTGGCATTTCAAGTGGACGCAAACAGATCAGGCTGGTCGTTCAAGACGAGCGGCTTGAACGCCGATGCAGATTCCGAAGTTGCATTCAAATTCTCGAACTGCGGTTGCGGAGCTGGGTTTGCAACTGTTCGGCTAGTTCTCGCAATTGCTGCTCATCGAGAGCGGCGAGCTCTTCAGCAGTGGACTTCGCAATTCCCAGAAGTTCTTGGAGAAGCATAATGCGTCCCTTCGTTTCGCCTCTTGCCTCGCCTTCGCGGAGACCTTCGACCCGTGCGGCGGCGATTTCGCGTTGCGTGGCGGCCAGACGCGTGGCTTCATCACGTTGGAACTTCAGCCGCATGTCGTACACGCGATGTTCGTCCGGGGATTTGGAAATCATTTCA
>JAFEBR010000267.1 GCA_018242565.1 Planctomycetota bacterium
CGGCTTGGTTGCCTGATTTCGTGGACGAAGCGGCCGAATTGTTCGAGCCCTTCGTTGATGTCGGACGCGTGGGCTATGAATGCAGCCCCAGCACCGAACGCTGGGAAGTTTCGATGTACCTGGGCGCTACTGAAGCGGTCGGGGGCCGGGCCGATGGCGAAGTGCGATCGGTCGCCTTCCAATTCGACCTGTTGCGGCTCAGCTCGATTTTCGAACTGATTGACGAATTCCACTGGAATGCGTTCCCCAGCGGCACAACCGACGTCGAAGAGCCCATACGCGCGGGCGAGCGGTCGTTTGTCACAGTGACCGGTCGGTATCGCAGCCATCAAATTCGGCTACGGGTTTTCTGCACGCCCCCCGCCGAGGTCTCGCCGGGACTGCGTCATTTTGCCGACGGTTCCTGGGAAGCCATCTGACCGGCTCCTGGCAACTCATTTTCCCAACGACAGATAATCGGCCCCTTGCCCGCGTTGAGCGCTGGGGCCTCTGAATTCGGGCCCAGACTTCTCATCGGCGACCAGACGCCCCTGATGGACCACTTCGTGTCCAGGCGATTGTCGTCAGGCGTTACCGTAATCACCGGACGGTTCACGCTCTCGCGCTTACCTTCGCTGGCCCCACAGGCTATGATCCGCGGACGCATCGCAAACGTCGGATGGATGAAAATCGCGCATGGCCGTGGCCCAGGGGGCAAGGAATGACCGCGGAAAGCGAATCACTGATAACCGCTACGCGGCACCCCGGGAAGAATTCAGCCGTCGCAAGGCAGTCCGCCGCCCCTGCCTGATGCCAGAGACTTCTTGAACGTCGTTCGTACCACCCGCGACAGCCTGATTCACACACCATGTTTTTCGGATCCGCAGCCCCGACTCCTTACGATTTGCGGTTCTCGATATTTGGCATCCCCGTGCGAGTACACCCGCTGTTCTGGGTCTCGGCGGCCGCGATGGGCTGGGATGGAGACGATCCACGAAACACCGTGATCTGGATCGCGTGCGTGTTCATTTCGATTCTGGTCCATGAACTTGGTCACGCTATGACAGCGAATTACTTTCGCTGGAGGCCCGACATCGTCCTGTACATGTTCGGGGGATATGCCTCGTATGTCCCGACCTGGCAGCACTCCACTGGACGCGCCATTCTGGTCACCGCCGCCGGTCCATTAGCCGGTTTCTTTCTGTTCGGCGTCGTGATTGCTTTAGACATTCTGCTCCGCATTCAGCAAGTTCAGATTTCAAACTACCTGCAAGAAGCCATCGGCCGGTTGGAGTTTATTAATCTGTGGTGGGGGCTCGTCAATTTGCTGCCAGTTTACC
>JAFEBR010000268.1 GCA_018242565.1 Planctomycetota bacterium
GAACCGCCGACACGCAAGCGGGATCGCGATTCTTTCTTTTCCCGGTGCGGGAATCACGCGACCGTCCCCCCTGGAACGCCCACGTCTCGCACGTACGGGCATTTTGGCGTTGGTGCGGGGATTGGTCGCAGTTCGGAGAGTGGACACGACACGGGGCCACGCGGGCGGAGAAAACGTTGCCGTAGGCAAATGATTTCCAGATTACTATGCCATCGTCGTCGGAGTCGAATTCGTGACCACGCTCACCGCGATTCCTTAAATCGACTATCATAGCAGCATGGGAGACGCCGCGAGAAAAGATGATTCCGCAGCCACTGACAATCGGAGTCTTCGTGCAACGACTCCACGAGCAGCATGGTTGGTCCTCACATTCGTCTCTGTCTGTCTATGGTGCACGGCGTTATTGGCCATGTCGATGCGCGCGTTCTTTCAGGGGCAACATCCCGAGTCGCTTAACACCTTCTATACAAGCTGCTTCATGGCGGTTTTTTTTGGCGCACCTGTGGGCGCACTCTTCAGTGTCGTCGCTGTCATTGCGGCCAGACGAAGGTCAGAATCCGTTCCGCTCCACGCCGTCTGTAGCTGTTTTGCGGCGTGTGTCCTCTTCGCTGCACTCACTATTCAAATCGTCGTCGCTATCGCAGCTGCGATGTGACTTCCGAACACGCCGGACGACCCGCAATGGTTTCAGAACAACCGGATACGGCCATTTGACGAAACGGCGTCGCGGTCAGATCCAAACCCAGCCCATAACGAAGGCTTCGAAAAAGGCCCACCCCACAAACCACAACGGAACTGCGACAAACCATTCAAGAAGGCCCCGAACCAACCGGGGACGAGGAATGCCGTTCGTTCGAGCTGAATCCGCCAGGAACGAAATGACGGGTATTGTGAGCGTAGCAATCGGACTGCCGACATAGATTGCGATTCGGAACACATGCCGATTGTTCCAATCGGGCGACAGACCCCATGTCACGGGGATGCAGACGGCGACCGCAATGCTAAAAAGGGCGATCCGCACTCGCGGATTGCGCGCATTTCGCAGTATGACGCCTTTTGCCCCGTACAGGAAAAAAATGAGTGCGATGCTTCCTGCGTATGTGATCCAAATGGGAATGTTCATCGTCACTCGTCGCTCCGCACGCAAGCCGGTCTTCAGGATTTTCGTATTACGGTAACTTCCGAACATTGGGACAGGCCAACGCCGTCGCCGTGTTTCACTTGCTTCCGCGGCGCTATCAAACCCCCTTCACCAGACGCATCCACGCGCCGTACGACATCACGGTCCCTGTCAGGTTTAGCCACGCCCAGAAACAAATCGCGCAAGCCGAAGTTGCCAACGATATCGTTACGAACGTCCGCACGACTGGCCGATTGCCCCGCCCCGCCCACAGAGCGAAAACTGAACCGGCGAAGGCGGCGCAATTAGCACACCAGACGATAACCAATACTTCTTCGCTGACCGTGGATATCTTCCCGGCTGCTTCTATCCATTTCTCCCTGGAATAGATGATCGAATAAATCGCGATGGTTTGCGAAGCCGCGACAACCGCGGCTGGCAGCAGTGAGAATTTGGCGGGCGGTTCGAATGCCGTCGCGAGTTTCGCGTCAAGCATGCCGTCAGTCTCCTATTTACAGATGGGAACGTAAATGCCAATCACCCGACCAGCGCCCAGAAAAATCAGCGTGACTCCGAAGATATCGCGTCATGTAATTCCAGATCGACGCCGCGAGCCGCCAATAGGACCCGAAGGCGCTCGTTCAGAGTTTTCCGGTCGGGGCCGAAGATATCAACGCGCCTCGACGCGGCGATCAGTTGAGCAGCGCCCTCGGCAGTCACCTTTGTCTCCTTGGCGAACACAATCAAGAATTTTTCACGACCAGCCAATCCTTGCAGTCCCGAATCAGTGATTTGGGTCTGGTTAATGGATACATGACGGAGATTTCCGATCTGGCTGAGTCGTTGCAGGCCAGCATCGCCCAATCGCGTATCGTTCAGGCGGAGCTGAGTAAGCGTGGTGAACCTGCCGAAATGTTCCAGTCCTGCATCTGTAATCGCTGTGTGGTCCAGGGAGAGGAAGTCCAGATTCGCAAACGGACGCAATTGGATCACGCCAACATCGGTGACAGACGTACCGTCCAGTTCGATGCCGCGAATGGCAGGAAATGCGTTCAGGTATCGAACGTGAGCATCGCTGAACGACGTATTCCGAAGGTCGATCCAGTCAATGTCATCGAAGATCCTCATCGTTTCGTCGTCGAGGTGTCTTCGGAGCCATTTAGGTCCAGTCGCGTTGAAGTTCAGGTGGCCGCCAAGCTGCTCCAGTTCCCTTATCGCGAAATACCGCTGAAAGAGCGGCTCGCCTACCCACAGCGCACTGGTGCCGCCTGTCACGACCAGGATCGATACGAAGATGCGTAGAGAGACGGGAATCCAACGTCGTAGCCGCGCCGGATTGTCGGTCCTGGATGCTGGAGTCGATTGTTCGGAAGCGCCCATGTCCGGAGTCTATCCCTGACAGATGCGCCTGTAAATTCCAGGTTCCGGACAGCGCGCATGTAAGTGTGGGTTAGCCAGCCAGTCAATTGAGGCGCTGTGGAAACTTTCGCTTTGCGGCAATTGGCTGGTCGGACTCGCGAAGCTTCTTTAACAAGAGTTCATTTCGATCGATAATGCCGGGCAAAGCCTCGGCACCGACTGTGGTGCCGCGGTATTTGCCCCCTGCGACGACCATCCTCTGCTGGGAGATTGCCCACTCAACTGCCTCCACCTGCATGTCCCGAAGGGACAGACCTCTGTGCGACTGCCACCATTC
>JAFEBR010000026.1 GCA_018242565.1 Planctomycetota bacterium
AACGGATTCTGTTTCTGGCAGACCGCAATATTCTGGTGGATCAGACCATTCAGCAGGACTTCGCGCCGTTCGGTGAGGTCATGCACAAAATCAGTAATCGCGAGGCCCGGAAAAACTACGAGGTTTATCTGGCGTTGTATCAGGCCATCACGGGGACCGAAGAAGCTCGCCAAATCTTTCGCCAGTTTGCGCCGGATTTCTTCGATCTGGTCGTGATCGACGAGTGTCATCGCGGGAGTGCCGCGGACGATGCGGCCTGGCGCACCATCCTCGATTACTTTTCGAGTGCTACGCAAATCGGTTTGACGGCGACCCCCAAGGAAAAACCAGCGAAAGCGAGCAACACGGGAAAGCGCGAGATCCATGACCCGGAATTCAATTACAAGTATTTCGGTGAGCCCATTTTCACCTACTCGCTGAAACAGGGCATCGCTGATGGGTTTCTAGCTCCATACAAAGTGATTCGGGTGGTGAGCGACGTCGACGCCGTGGGCTTCCGCCCCGAAAAGAACCAGCTTGACAAAACCGGGCAACTGATCGATCAGCGGCAGTACACGACGCCCGATTTCGATCGTAACCTCGTGCTGACACAGCGCACGAAATTCGTCGCACGCCGGATTTGGGAGTACCTGCAGGCCACGGATCGTACGGCCAAAACAATTGTTTTCTGTGATGACCAGGCCCACGCCGAGCGGATGCGACAGGAGTTGGTGAAGCTGATTCCCGAGGCCGCCTCAAATCGCCTGTACGTCGTTCGCATCACAAGTGACGACATCGAAGGCAAGGCACAATTGTCGTATTTTATCGACAACGACGAACCGTTTCCGGTGATCGCGACAACGTCGAAGTTGCTTACAACCGGTGTTGATGCAAAAACGTGCAAACTCATCGTGCTGGACCAAACGATTAACTCGATGACCGAGTTCAAACAGATTGTCGGACGAGGCACACGGATTCGTGAAGATTACAAAAAGCTCTACTTCACGATCATGGACTTTAAAGGAGCGACACGGCTGTTCAGTGACCCCGAATTCGATGGCGAGCCGGTTACGATTTACGAACCGTCACCCGACGAACCGGTGGTCCCGCCCGATGACGAAGTGACGGGCACCGATGACGGCGATGCCCCCGAATGGGCCGATGACGACGAGGAAACCCCGGGCGAAGGCAGTGGCGCAGGCGGATCGCGAGAGAAATTTGTTTTGGACAATGTTCCGGTCGGGGATGGAATCGAACGCACGCAGTTTCTCGATGAGAATGGAAAGCTGATCACCGAAGAGTTCCGCGTGCATTTGAAGGATGAAATTAAGCGGTGTGTAATCGGTCAATTCAACACCTTGGAGCATTTCCTGAAGCGCTGGAGCGAAGCGGAACGGAAGCAAGCGATTTTGGAAGAGTTGCGAGGGGTCGGCGTCGATCCGCAAGTGCTGCTCAATGTCGTGCCCAACGCGGACGACTTTGATATCTTCGATCTGGTGGCCCACATCGCCTGGGATGCCAAACCCCTGACACGTCGCGAACGAGCCAACAATGTCAAGAAACGCAATTACTTCGCCAAGTATGGTGAGCAGGCCCGGGCCGTCCTCGAAGCATTGCTGGAAAAGTATGCTGAACATGGAATCGCCGACATCGAAGATGCGGCCATTCTGGATCTACCGCCGTTCGACGAGTTCGGCACAAAAATGCAGATCCGTCGCGACATCTTCGGCGGAACAGACGAGTTTTCCCGCGCGCTGTCCGAACTCGAAGCCGCCCTGTACTCCACTCAAGCCGCGTAAGACCCGAGGAATCCCCAGAGAATGAATCTCTCGACGACGATTAAGTCGATTCAAGACATCATGCGGAAAGATGATGGGGTGGACGGCGATGCACAGCGCATCGGCCAGTTGACCTGGATGCTGTTTCTCAAAATCTACGACCAGCGCGAAGAGGAATGGGAAGACGACGCCAAAGATCAAGGGAAGAAATTCAGGTCGGTGCTGCCCGCGGATTGTCGTTGGCGCAATTGGGCCGCCTACAAACACGGCAAGCCTCAGACCGCTGCCAATGCGTTGATTCAACATGTCAACAACACCGTGTTTCCCAAGTTAAAGGATTTGCCGGTCGATGGGAACCCACGCGCCAGAGTGGTGCGTGAAGTCTTCATCGACTCGAACAACTACATGAAGTCGGGCACGTTGATGTTGGCGGTGATCGAAAAGCTCGACGAGGCGATCGACTTCCACGACCTGACGAGCCGGGAGCAACTGGGTGATATTTACGAACAGATTCTCAACGACTTGCGCAGCGCGGGAAACGCGGGTGAGTTTTACACGCCGCGCGCGGTGACCAGTTTCATGGTGCAGATGGTCAATCCCTCACTAAAAAAACGAGAAATAGTCCTCGACCCCGCATGCGGCACGGGCGGATTTCTCACTGCCACAATTGAGCATTTTAGAAAACAGCTCACCAAGAAATCGAGTGCTGACGACAAGAAGGCCATCGAAGACTGCATCTGGGGCATCGAGAAGAAGCAACTGCCGCACTTGCTGTGCGTGACGAATATGCTGCTGCACGGAATCGAAGTCCCCAGCCAGATCGAGCATCGGAATACCTTGGCGAAAGGCTGGAACGACTGGTCGCCCAGCGAGCGGGTCGACTGTGTCATTACGAATCCACCTTTCGGCGGCATGGAAGATGATGGCGTTGGCAGCAGCTATCCGTCCGATATTCGGACGCGCGAGACGGCTGACCTGTTTTTAGCCTTGATTGTCAAGAAGCTGCTGAAGGACAAGGGTCGCGGAGCCGTGGTCTTACCCCAGCAATTCCGCATCGACCGTGAAATGCGGGCGTAAGCTCTCGTAGTTTAATGTGTTGGGAGCGACTGGCGCTTCCGAGCAGATTCGCATTCGATTTTTTGATCGATTTGACCTTGCATTCTGA
>JAFEBR010000269.1 GCA_018242565.1 Planctomycetota bacterium
GAAGATGAGTCTGAACGACGCCAGTTTTTCGTTCCAGCCGGAAACCAGCGATGCCCTCGGTTTCGGTTTCCGGTGCGGCTTTCTGGGCATGCTGCACATGGAGATCATCCAGCAGCGGCTCGAAAAAGAAGCGGCCATCGATCTCATTCAGACCGCGCCCAACGTGACCTATGAACTCCTGATGAGCGACGGCAATATCGTCCGGGTCGACAACCCGCAGGAAGTCCCCACCTCAGGCGGCATCAAGGAATTCCGGGAACCAATCGTCCGCGTGAACTTCATCGTGCCGGCCGAGTCGATCGGCACCGTGATGCAGCTCTGCGAAGATCGTCGCGGCACCTACAAAACCACCGAATACCTGGGCCCGACCCGAGCCCAGCTCTGCTACGAATTGCCGTTGGCCGAAGTCATCTATGACATGCACGATCGGCTGAAGAGCATTACACGCGGCTACGGCACGATGGACTATGAAATCATCGGTTTCCGTCCAGCCGACCTGGTGAAGGTCGATATTCTCGTCAAAGGCGAACGGGTCGATGCCCTGGCGACGATCATGCATCGCGACATGGCCGAGCGACGCGGACGCAACCTCTGTAAGCGTCTGAAGGAAGAGATCTCGAAACACCAGTTCGAAATCCCGATTCAGGCGGCGATCGGAACCCGGGTCATTGCCCGTGAGACCATTTCGGCTTTGCGCAAGAACGTGACTGCCAAGTGTTACGGCGGCGACATCACGCGCAAGCGCAAACTGTGGGCCAAACAGAAGGAAGGCAAGAAACGCCTGAAACAATTTGGTCAGGTCGAAATCCCACAGAAGGCCTTTCTGTCGGTCCTCGACGTCGGCGACGATTAATCCGGAGCGCGAGTGGTCGCGACGTGGGCTGCTCTGCCCGACATTTACGCCCGTTTCAACGGTGCGGCGATGTGGGGTGCATTCAACACCACTTGCAGGGCAGCCAGCAAGTCCGGCACCAGATTTCGATCCGCCGGGATCTGCTGCCGTACTTCGAAGTCGCCCGACTGCAGGGCCGACTGAAAGCTCGCCAATCGCAAGGTCATATCGCGCAGGAACGCCTGCAACTCGGCAGGCGTCAAATCGTAACGGTGGAGTTCCGAAGTGGTCTCGGTCCGCACGCGTTTGAGCCGCGATAACGTTGCCTGCTGACTGCGGTACAAGAAGCCACCCACATAGGCCCGCCGCAGGCCGCCTTCGGCATCAAATCCGTAGACCGGATCGGGGCCAAAATACACCGACCAGCGTCCCAGATCGCGAATTCCCGCCACGACGGGTTCCGACTCGCCGGGCAACTGCAGTTCTACCCGCTGCCTCAAGGCAGTCGCCTCGGCCATCAGATCTTCGCGATCTGCCTCGTTTCTCGCCATAGCCCACTCATCAGCCGATCTGATACGCTTTACGATCGAATTGCCGTCGCCCCCGCTGTGCATGACACATGCATCTGAAATCGTAGCGGCCAGCAAGTGACCTGACGCCCCAGTCCGCAACTGCCGCACGGACCGCCAGAATCACCGCCTCCAGAGCTTCGCAGGCATAAATTCAGATTTTACCGGTATGCCCTTGGAGAGCGGTTGCGAAGCCTCCGCTTTGCAGACTTCCAGATTCTGCCCGCGGTACGCTTCCCATTCCGCCGGCCCACTTTTTTTA
>JAFEBR010000270.1 GCA_018242565.1 Planctomycetota bacterium
CCAATTGGCTTTCATAAGGCCGATGTCCCGGTTCGATTCCGGGGCCTGCAACTGACAGACAACTTGACGCAGGTGGGCGAGTGCCCAGCGAAGGCTCATAACCTTGGCCTGCCAGGTGCAACTCCTGGACCTGCCTTTGCCGCAGCGAGTGACTTCCGCTGCGGTCGCTCGGCAGACATTCGCCGGGCTGCGAGGTTGAACGTGGGAGACAACAGGCCCTGCGAGTGTGCCGGCAGCACGGCAGCGTTCGAAGCTGCCAGACGAGGTTCGATTCCTCGGTGGGGCGCTGGAGCAGTACGTCCTCGGAGTGTGGCGGAAGCATGCGACCGTGCGAAGGTCGCGGACCAGGTTCGACTCCTGGCGAGGGCATGTCGGGGTGGCGGGTCAACACGCTCTGCGTGGGCCGGAGGAATTGCAGAAATGAGGTTCAGGCAGGGGGAGCGCAGGGCCGGGCGCCCCCCCTGCCCTGTTTTTGGCAGGGGGAGAATGGGTAGAAGCGGCACGCTGGGACGAGTGTTTGGGCGATGTGGTTGTCGCTGACATGCGGCGCGGTGTTCGTGACGTCGACGGCAAATGGCCACCCAGGAACAGACCAGCGTCTGGTAACGGGTGAAAACTGCGGTGGTGGGGCCGGGGATTTTTCGTCAAAGTAGAAAGATCTTTCCCACAGCAAGGTCTCGCCGGGCGTAGAAAGCCGCATGCCAGAAATCTCAACGGAAACGATGCCTGAGGTCAGCGACCGGCCGCCACGGTTGCAGCGGCGCTGGCCAGTTTCGGTACGCGTGTTCCTGGCGTGCCTGGTCGTGATCGGGGTAGGGAGTGTGTTGTGGGTGGGCTGGGCCATTACCCGGCAGGAACAGGCCATTCAGCAGGTCGAGAGTCTGGGGGGGCACAGCTTTCGCGGGGCGAATCCGCTGCCGGTCACCTGGCAAGAGCGTCTTGGCAAGCAGCAGGCGGATCGTGTCGCGCGCGTCGAACTGGTCGATTTATTTGGCAAGGCGGCGGGTGATCAGGAAATCGCCGAGTTGCTGGGGACGCTGCAGGATGTCAGAAATCTGGATCTGACAAAATCACAGGTCACCGATCGCGGCCTGGCCAGCGTTGCCGGGGTCGTCCCGTTACGGCAACTCGCACTGGCGGAAACCCGGGTGACCGACGCGGGTTTACTGCACCTGGCCAAACTGGCCCAGTTGCAGATTCTGGATTTGAGCGGGACCCCGGTGACAGGCACCGGTTTACATGAGTTCGCGAAATCGTCGGGCGGGCCTCGTCTGAAAAAGCTGCTGTTGTGCGACTGTCCCCTGTCGGACGCCGGCCTGGCTGAACTCGCCGGTTTGACGACGTTGACCCATGTGGATCTCGCGCGCACGCCTCTGGCCGACATGCATCTGCAACAGGTGGCGCGGTTGGTGTTGCTGGAAACGCTGGTGCTCAGTGACTGTTCGTTGACCGATGTCAGCCTGGCACCTTTGGCCCAATTGCCAAGCCTGCGGAAACTCGATTTGAGCGGGACGCAGATCACCGGGACGGGGCTCGCGCATTTGAAGTCCCTCCCCTGGCTGGAATGGCTCGACCTGTCGAGTTGCCCGGTGGATGAGGCGGGCCTGTCGCAACTGGGCGAGTTGCACGCCTTTGGGTACCTGGGGCTCGCGGACACGCCCGTGACCGATGCGGCGCTGGAGTCGCTCCGGGGAGTTTCGGCCGTCCATCGGTTGCGACTTGATAACACCCGCATCACCGACGCGGGGTTGCCGGTGTTCGAAAAGATGTTTTCGTTACGGTATCTGTCGCTCAATGGGACGCGTGTCACCCCGGCGGGTGTGGCGCGACTGAAACAGGCACGTACTGATTTGACCGTCGTCTGCATGTACACGGCGGATGGTGACACGGAGACAGACGCGGACGAGTGATCCGGCCAGTGGGTTCCTACTGCAGTTGCTGGCGGGCCAGCACGATGGGATGGACGGCGGCCTGCCCGGTTCCGTCGGCGATCTGATGCCGGCACGAGAAGCCCGGAGCGCTGACAACTCCCGCAGTATGTTGCCTTATTGCCGGAAACAGCACCCGCTCGCCAATCGCCATGCTGACGTCGTAGTGCTCGTACCCGAAAGAACCAGCCATACCGCAGCAACCGGAATCGACCTCTTTGACCTGCAGGCCAGGAATGCAGCTCAGCAGGCGTTTCGTCCCCGCGGTCCCGACGAGCGCCTTTTGCTGACAGTGTCCGTGCAACAGCACGATCGATTCACGGGGCTGGAAATCCAACTGGGTACGGCCGTCGGCCAGTCGCGCGGCGAGCCAGGCGTCGAGCAAGTGAGCGTGCTGTTTGACTTTCTGGGTGTCGGCACTGGGGAACAGGTCGGGGTATTCGTCTGCCAGTGTCAGCAGGCAACTCGGTTCGACGCCCAGAATGGGGAGGCCCTGATGGACGAATTCCATGAGTCGGGCGACATTCCTTCGGGCGAGGGCCTTGCCTTCATGCACAAGTCCCTTGGATATGAACGGACGTCCGCAGCACCACAGGCCAGCACGTTGCACTTCGTAGCCCGCCCGTTCCAGCAACTCGACGGCCGCCTGGTTGATGTGTGGCTCGGTGTACGACGTCAGGCAGTCATCCAGCAGGACGACCCGCCCTGCCCTGCCAGCCGTGGAGGCGGGCTGATGACGGTCGAACCACCGCGCAAAATTCTGGCGGGCAAACCGCGGCAGTTTGCGGCGACGGTCGATGCCACCCAGCCACTCGGCGAGCCGGGCGGTGATTGCAGCGCCGGCGAGCGGGTTGGCGAGCGGCGCCAGGGCGGATCCCAGACGATTCAACCAGCCCACGTTGGCCATCACTCGCGTACCCAGCGAAGGGCGATGCTCTTCGTAATAATGTGCCAGGAATTCCACCTTCAATTTGGCCACATCGACGTTGGAAGGGCACTCGGCTTTGCAGCCTTTACACATCAGGCACAGTTCCATGACCTCCCACATCCGTTGCGAGGTCAACGCGCCGGGTTCCAACTGCCCCGTCAGTGCGAGTCGCAAGGCGTTGGCGCGGCCGCGGGTCGAATGTTCTTCGTCGCGCGTGACCATGAATGAGGGGCACATTGTGCCGGTCGCCGTCTTGCGGCAGACGCCAGATCCGTTGCACATTTCGGCGGCGGCCAGAAAACCCTGACCGGGTGCCCCGGCGAATTCCTCTTCGCGCGAAAAGTCCTGGTACGTGGTGCCATGGGCACCGGGATAGCTGGTGCCATAGCGCAGATTCTCGATGGGCGACGGCGAATCGACGACTTTGCCGGGGTTCATCAACTGGGCCGGGTCGAACAGCCGTTTGACTTCACCGAACGCCTGAAAGAGTCGCGGGCCGAACAGTTTCAGGTTGTGATAACTGCGGGCCAGGCCGTCACCATGTTCGCCGGTCATCGCACCGCCAAATTCCTGCACGAGGGCGGCGACTTCATCTGAGACGGCTTTCAGGATGGCGAGGTCGCCCGCTGTCTTGGTGTCGACCATCGGCCGAATGTGCAGGCAACCGACCGACGCGTGGCCGTAGTAGGCACCCGTGATGCCGTACTGATCGAGAATCTTGCGGAAACGGCGCGTGAATTCGGGGAGCTTTGAGGGCTCGACCGCCGTGTCTTCGACAAACGCGATGGGCTTGCGCGCGCCGGGAATGCTCAGCAGCAGGGGCGCCCCCGCTTTGCGGCAATTCCAGATTTGTTCGCGCTGTTCGGCGGTGCGGGCCGGCAGCAACCGCTGCAACCCGGGCTGTCCCTGCATCTTCAGGTCGAGCAGTTGCATGTTGTCAGAAATCTGCAGCGGATTGTCGCCCGAGAATTCGACAATCAGCAGGGCCTCGGGGGTGCCTTCAACGAACTCCAGAGATTTTTTGTATTTGAGGTTGGTCCGCGAGAGTTCGACAATATTGCGATCGAGCAGTTCGACGGCCGACGGCTGGCATTGCAGGATCTTGACCACCGATTCGAGAGCCGCATCAATCGTCTCGAACTGCAGCAGCACGACACCGCGTTCGGTGGGGAGCGGCACGACATGCAGCACGGCTTCGACCACGGTTCCCAGTGTGCCTTCCGAGCCGACGATCAATCGCGACAGGTTGAACTGGCGCCGGTCGGGCCACTCGGCGTCCAACTGCTTCGCGACCGGGGCGATCGGCGAATTGTCGTAGATTTCCGGAACGAAGGCGTCGAGGTTGTAACCGCTGACGCGTCGCAGAATGCGGGGATAGCGCGAGAGAATTTCCCGGCGATTCTCGGCGATCAAATCGGGAAGACGTCGATAGATTTCCCCTTCGCGGTTGGTCTGCGCCTGCCGGGCCGCGAGTTGCGAGGCATCACACGGTCCGCAGACGAGTTCACTGCCGTCGGCCAGCAAGACCGTCAATTCGCGGACATGGTCGATCACTTTCCCCTGTCGGACCGAACGCGAACCGGCCGAGTTGTTGCCGATCATACCGCCGAGGTTAGCGCGGCTGCTGGTGGCGACATCGGGACCAAACTGCAGGCCATGGGGGGCCAGTGCGGCGTTCAGTTGATCGAGGACGACTCCCGGTTCGACCCGTACCAGGCGACGCGCGACATCGATTTCGAGAATCCGATTCATAAAACGACTGAAGTCGAGCACGAGCGCCGCCGCGACCGTCTGTCCCGAGAGGCTGGTGCCGCTACCGCGCGGCAGAATCGGAACGCGATGCCGCGCCGCCACCTCAATCGTCGCAACCACGTCGGCCCTGGTTTTCGGAAAAACCACCCCGACCGGGGAAATCTGGTAGATGCTGGCGTCGGTGCTGTACAGCCCGCGCGACATGTCGTCGACGCGGACTTCGCCTTGAATGCGTTCCCGTAGTTCATCCGCCAGCGTGGTCAGCAAGGTCTCTGAGATCGTCATACGCGGCATTATAGAAATGCTCGGGCAAATCGGAAATTACGGTTCGGCATACGACTGAGCGGAAAGTCGACAGAATTCGCCAAACCGCGCGAGGCAGCTTTTCACCGGGCCGGCTGAAAAACGCGCCCGTTTCCGGCCGAAAACTGATCTTGGTCAAAATCGTTCGATGGATATAATCCGCACCCTCACATTCTCACTTCTCAGATTCCCCACCTCAAATCAGGTTCAGTTGTCAGTCGCCTGACCGGCCCTGGGTCGTTGACCCGGTTCGCTCAGTCGGCCTGCTGCTGCGCCCCGACTCCCGTGCACATTTCCCGAGACAACCGGTCGCGAAACGCGCTGCCGCTGTCCCTGCTGCACCCGGTTCGCCGGTCGCTGTGGGTGGCATTGAGCGCTGTCGCCTGCTTGCTGCCCGCCGTGAATTTCACGGCCCGGGCCGAAGAGGCGTATTCGCGCACTCCGACGATCGCGGTGAAGCGCTCGTGCCCGGTGCTGGCACCGGGAGCCGAGTTGCGACTGCCGGTTGTCTTGCAGCGCCAGCAGGCGTCGAAAGTGAGCGAACCGGGAATGCCCCGCGTGGCCTGGAGTTTCCGCACCGCTGCGGAGTCCACGCTCGTCTCGTCGGGGGAGATTCCCCTCGAGACACAGCCCGGCAGCGAACCCCTGGATCTGACCTGCGAGTTGCAGGCTCCATCAATCGAAGGGGTGTATACCCTCACTCTGGCTGTGCAGGGTGCATCACTCGCGACGGGTGAATGCCATCTTCCCGTTGTGGTTGTCGGTGCGGAACGACCGCAGGCCGACCGGGCGATCGCGGGAGCCGAACAGACCGCGGCCGAGTCGCCGGCGGCGGGGCAGATTGTGGACACATTCGACCCGACGGCCGAGGTCCGTTCACGCCGAGTCGCGCTCGACGGACTCACTTCCTCGGCGACCCGTCCTGTGTTGCGATACTTGAAGCATGTGCAGGGAGGAGAGGCACCCGCCACGAATGTCCCGGCAGACCGTCAGGCTGCGGCATATCGCCTGCAGATCAAGAATCCTGGCCGACCGCACGTGCTCGAACTCATCGGTCCGACCGACAAACCCCAGGCGGGATCGCTGAGCCTGCTCGAAGAACACGAGCCGGGCTTTTTCGTCGCTTTAGGACCGGAATGCCGATTCACAACGACGGTCGGGGCCCGTTCGGGAGCCGCCGGTGAAACCAGCCGGGGCGGTGCCATGCTGCATCGCCAGATTTTCTGGCCGAACGATCACGAACCGGTCGCCGTGCTGGCCAGCCGGGCCACCGATCAACCGCTCAGCATCAACCGCGTCCAGGTTCGCGAACTGACGCGGGGGCTGCTTCCCGAGCGTAGCGTCCCACGTGCCGATGCGCTGGCCGAGTTTCCCGACCTGCGCCCCCGACTGGCGGGGCCGTATCTGCACCTGGCCGATCTGCCCCGCAATTTCTGCGGGCCGCGCGCTTCCGATCCGTCGGTCGACAGCGACTGGCAGACCTGGTGGGTGGCACAACAACGGCTGGTGGACTACCTGCACTACCAGGGTCACAACGCCCTGCTGCTGGCGGTGCCTGCTGAAATGCTGTGGGACGAAGGCTCGGCGTCACTCACTTCAGCCGACACACTCGAATTGCTGTTTCGGCTGTGTGACCGGGAAGGCTTGTGCCTGATTCCCGAACTGTCTTTCGCCGGCTTGTTGACAACCAGTCACGATGTGACCGGTGGGGCCGATCCGCGACAACTCATCGATGCCACGGGTCAGCCTGTGAGCGCCGTTGATCCGCGCACGGGAACCCTGGTGCGGCTGGCCAATCCGCTGGCCCCCGAGGTGCAGCAATTGATTCAAGGCCGGGTGAGTCAGTTCGTGACACGGTACGTGAAACATCCCGCGTTTGGCGGCCTCGCGATTCGGCTGGGGCCCCATTCCAGCCTGCAGTTTCCCGGCCTGGATGCTGGTTACAATGCCGACACTGTCCGCCGTTTCGAAGAGACGTCGGAAGTGAGACTGCCGAAACCGGGCGAAGCGGCCGGCGAGACCGCCGTCCCTTTGTCCACGAACGCGCGTCGCGACTGGATCCGTTTCCGCACGCGCGAGATCGCCTCGTTCCACCGTCGGCTGGCGGATGTTGTCCTACACAGCCGGCCCGATGCCCGGGTCGTGTTGACGGGACAGTTCCCCGCCTGCGAGACGGCCGAACCGGTCACCGGCCTGGTCAGTTTCGTGCGATCGGGCACCAACCCTGCCCGCGTCCTCTCGGAACAGGGACTCGATTTTTCTCTGCCGGCTTATACAGGCGAACCCCGCCTGACGATTCTGCGGCCGATGCTGCAGATCGACGGGACCGATTCCGCCGCAACTGCCGCGGCGACCTCGTTCAATCTCAGCCCGACGATCGATACCGCCTATCGCGCCACGGCGGGGGGTGCCCTGGTACACACGCTGCCGTCCCCTGGACACAACGCGACTGCCCTACGACCGGCACCCGCGGGTGAAACCGAGGCCGTGTCGGCCACCGCGAGTCGCATTTCCCCGCGTCCCTGGCTGGGGAATTTCGATGCCCAGATGGTATTCGAAGGAGGCGGCCTGCTGCCATTGCAGCCTCACGCAGCCGATCTGCGCTGCACAGCACTCGTGACGCATCTGCCGGGCATGCCGTTCCGGTCGATCGGACCGTCGACTCAGCCACTGGTCGTGCGCACGGCTCAGAGTGACGTGACGACATGGATGTATGTCGTCAATATGTCGGCGCTGCACGTGACGGCCGAATTGTCGTTCGACTGCCCGGCGGCCACCAGCGTGGTGACGATTCCCGAGGGACAGGCGTTGTCACTGGCGACGGGCAAAAACGGAAAGTCTCTGTTGACGGTTGAACTGGGTGGCTTTGGCGTCTGGGCCGTACGGTTTGATCGCCAGGGAGTCAATCTGGAATCAACGCAGGTCACGATCGAAGCGAATTCGCTGGAAACGATGAAGCAGCGGATTGAACGGCTGAATGGGGCAATGCGTGTCGCCGCGGTGGCCAGCGGAAAAGTGGTCGGACACACGGCCCGCCGACCGGTGTCGCCCGGCGGAGCGCGCCAGGTGAGCTGGGACGACGCCAACCGTCAGCCCGACTCGCTCGACAACGATGAAATCCGCCAGTTGACGAAAACGGTGTCGTCGGTCAAGCTGTCGTGGGACGAAGGACGGTACACCGACTGTCAGCGTCTGCTCGACGGATACTGGGGCCAGTTGCTGCTCTCGATGCCGATCGACACGCCAACGGCGCCTCCGTCTGCCCCACCGCCGAAATTCAGCGGTCGCCCGCGTGACAAGTTGCCGCGGTAATCTGGCCCTTGTGGTCGGTGTGAAATGAATTCCACCCGTTGCCTGCCCACCGGCACGTGGTCCCGACAGTAATGCCGGGCCAGCCGGTTTCCCGAATCCGTTTGACATGCCTGCGTCTCTCGAAGAATACACCGATCGACTCGACGAACGTCGCCTGCTCTGGCCCAGTGTCGCCGAGCCGACCCGTCCTAAAGCCACTCCCTACCTGAAGCCCCTCTCGGGCATTCGGGCCGTCACGTGGAGCGTCTATGGTACGCTGCTGACCATCTCCGAGGGGCGGTTGCATCTGCTGCACCCCGAATTGCTGTGCATGGAGGTCGCGCTCGACAAAACGATCCACGAATTCAACATGTGGAACAGCATGTCGCGCAAGCCCGGTGCCCCCTGGGAATACATGTACCAGCAGTACAAACGCCTCGTGGAAGACGCCCGATTGTCGGCCAGTCCGCGACCGGGCGAAGCTTCGGAAGTGGACGCTGCCGAAATCTGGCAGGTACTTATTGAGCGGCTGGGTAAAAAAGAATTTTCGTGGGATGAAGACTATTTCGGGCCGATCGAAGACTTCAGCCGTAAGGTGGCCTGGTTCTTCCACCGTGCCCTGCAGGGGGTTCGCAGCGGTCCTAACGCGCTCATGGCTCTCGATCACGTTCGCAGTCTGGGGCTGGCCCAGGGACTGATCGGCGATGGGCAATGTTTCACTTTGGTACAGTTGGGCCGGGCGCTCGGGCAGGAAGCCGAGACCCGCAGCGTGCCACTGGGAAAACTCTTGACCAAAGGCTGCGTCAGCCTGTCGTACAACCACGGGGTGCGGCAACCAGCGGTCTCATTATTTGAGCCGGTTCTGGAACGCCTGGAGGAACAGGGAATCTCTCCACGCGAGGTACTGCATATCGCGCCCCGCCTGAAAGACGAACTGGGGCCCGCCAAAAAGCTGGGGATGCGAACGGCCCTCTATGCGGGCGACGCCCAGAGTCTCGAAGCCACTGCCGCCGAGGTCAATACGCCTGAGCTGCGCCCCGATCGAATCTTGACCGACCTGCGGCAAATCCGTCAAATAGTGAAGTCCGACGGCTGATCGGTTCTGCGCCTGAAGAGGCCTGATGCACCGGCTCGATCGACCGCAAACGGCCCAGACGTTTCCGACACGTAAAGTTTTTGTGCGAAGATTTACAGGTTGTTTATGCCCCCGAAGCCGTTATACGACATCAGCTCCGTCGATTTCTCCAAGCCCGTCTATGACATCGAAGCGATTCGGCGGGTGAATCCGCAGCGCAACCAGATGGAGCAACTGACGGCGATCGTCCACATCGATACCGAACATCACGGCGTCGTCGGTTACAAAGACATCACGATGGAGGAATTCTGGGTGCCGGGACACATGCCCGGTTTTCCCCTGATGCCGGGGGTCGTGATGTGTGAAGCCGCCGCGCAACTGGCCGGCTTCTATGCCAGCAAATACAAACTGCTGGGGGGAGACTTTGTGGGCTTTGGCGGGATGGATGAAATCCGTTTTCGCGCGCCGGTCTTCCCCCCGTGTCGACTGATCCTGATGGCCCGCATGCTCGAACTACGCCCCAACCGTCGCGCCACTTTCGAGTTCCAGGGTCTCGTGAACGATCAGATCGTGTTCACCGGCAGCATGCTGGGGGTGCCCATCACCCGGAACCAACGCCTCGACATGTAATCGCGCCCGTGTGCCCGGGGCCCTGCCCTATGGGAAGTGCCCCCGCGAACCGAGCCGACTGGCAGATGCCGTTGCGACTGCGTTTCCGCGGCGTGCGATTCTGCAATTTGCGGACACGATTCCTTGCGGTCCTTGAGGCAGGGCACGACACATGACAGCCAACCGGGCCACGAAATCACCGGCGTCGTTCTCTTCGGTACTGGTCACCCAGGCGATCGCGATCGTGGGGTTTGTCATTATTCCCGCCGGGGTGACGATGATCGTGCCGCGTGCGACGATTGTGTTGCGCCAGTTCGACGACCATGTCGAAGCCGAGGTGACGCGCTTTTGCCTGCTGGTGATTCCGTATCACCGGGTGCACGTAGGCCGATTGACCGAGGTGGAAAGCCACGTGCGGGCGGCGGAACACAAAGTTCATCGCACCGCCGAGGAACGGCGAAAAGGGAAGGCCGAGTATCGGGCTGGTGATGGTTCAATCATCCTGGAAGGTCCGGGTGTTACCACACAGGTCCAGTCCACCCCCGAGCAAGCGCCCCAACTGGCCGAGCAGATTCGGCAATTCCTGGCCGAGCCGACCCCCGAGGGACTGGTCCTGACGGCCGCCGCGGAATGGTGGTTCACGTATCTGTTGGGTGGCGCCATGGCCGCGCTGACGGGCCTGTATCTGCTGGGTTCGCTGCTGGCCATCCTCCGCCGCGTGTTGCTGCGGCTGAAGCCGTTGTAAGCGCGGCCACTCGCGCCACAGGCGTGGTTCGGGGCTATTTCCAAAATCGCCGAACGACCTTGAATTCTATTGGTCCAACCTCGACATCAATATCGTTCGGTACCCGATAGAATGCCGAATACTCTCTGTCACCGGCGACAGTTTTGCCATTCCGCAAGTGGACGATTGCGCCTGTCAGCGGTCCTTTTTCGATCCGGCAATCCAGGGTGTATATCATCAAGCCCGAGGCACCTTTTCTGCGAATTCGACCGAAGACGTACTTTGCATTTTTGTCGATGTTCTGCTGCCAGTTTGCCGGGGCTTCGGTGACGGAATCTTTCCAGTGCACGGTGTTCTGCAGATTCTTCACGCCTGCGAGGGCTTCGCCCGAAATGACTTCGAGTTCAATCTTGTAAAGATCTTCGATTTCGCCGGAATCCACCATGTCCAGTTTTGCCGACTTCTGTGGGCCGAGCCATTTCTCGGCGTCGCGCAGTAACGGTCTGTTTTCATCGGTCGCGTTGCGGCTGTCCTCGCCTGTGGAAGACCCGACAAACTGGGCTCCCAGAATGCCACAGGCCATCAAAGGCGGCAGGATCAGAGATAATAACGGGCGACTCGATTTGATCATCTGGCGGTTTCCAAACAAAACCGATTGTGCCATCCAGCCTGCCAGGCCACCCATAATCGCACCGATGCCCGGCATGTGTAACAGGCTGCCATCGCACGTATTGACTCGGATGAACTGCAGGCCCAGCAGCGATCCGACAACAGCGCCCACAAATCGCGGTGACGCTTGCCCCGTGGCCAGTGCCGCGCCGCAGACCGTTCCGATCAGCCCCCCGGCCCATGCGAGCTCGACACCAGCACCCTGGACAAGTGCCGCGTGTGCGGTGAGGACGGCGACGAGAGCCCCCACGACAAAGGCGGAAAGCAAGATTTTAGGCCAACGAATCGGCTGCATGTGAGTGCGTCCTGAACGACTCACAAGCATACGGTTTTCCGAGTTCGGAAGACATACCAGGCTCCGTGGGTCGGCCGTGCGCCTGTCAGATTGCAACTTTCAGTTAACGACTTCGGGGCCCAAACACATGGGGCCGAGCGCTTAAAACGCCCAGATTGTCCCGAAATTGCTGGATAGGCAGAGATCCCTGCTGGCGTGCGTTCCTCGGCAGCAAATCGTTTCTGCCGCCCCAGTCCCATACAGGCCGGCACAAACTGACCTGCGCCTTTGATGGTTGCTGACAGTCCGCTCAAGGGACTTGTTCACCCCGCCTGATTCCCCGTAAACTCAGTGAGCATGTCTGAACCTGCCCCACCTCACGAACGGCTTGAGATCACGCGCGCCCTTGCCGCCGCCGCGACCGGTGAGCCTCACGCGACCGATCAACTTGTGCCGCTCGTCTATGACGAACTCCGGCGGGTAGCCGCGGGTCAACTGGCGCGCGAACGGGCGGGACAGACCCTGCAGGCCACGGCGTTGGTGCATGAAGCGCTGGTGCGGTTGCTGAATCCCGAAACGGCCGCCGGCTGGCAGAACCGACGGCATTTTTTTGCCGCCGCTGCGGAAGCCATGCGCCGCATCCTCATCGAAAACGCCCGCCGCAAGGACCGCCTGCGACATGGCGGAGGACTGGTCCGTGTCGAACTCACGGAAGATGTGATCCCGGTGGAGGCACCGCATGAAGATCTGCTGGCGTTGAACGAGGCCTTGGAACTGTTTTCCCAGGCAGAGCCCGATAAAGCCGAACTGGTCAAGCTGCGTTTTTTTGCCGGCCTCGACGAGCAGGAAGCCGCCGACATCCTGGGCATTTCACGCACGACCGCGGCCCGGCACTGGGCGTACGCCCGTGCCTGGCTGTTCGCACGACTGCAGGGGGGCGGCCAGCCGTAAGCGCTCGTGTCGGGGGCCCTGTTTTCCCGCAGAAAGCCTGGAAACCGGCCGATTGGGAAGCATCTGGAAAAATTTCACGATTTTTGTGGAGCGCGGCAGTGGCCCGCATCGCATGGAATGACAGGAACCTGCGATACCGTCCTCAGTCAGGAATCAAACCATGTCCACCCCGGCCCACGATCCAACCCACACACCCGAACCGTCCCCACCGGAAGACTCTGTCCGCGTGGAACGACTATCGATCGAAGGCATCTTCATCGAAGCCTTGTCGAAAACCACACCGGAGGCCCGCCGGGAGTTCCTGGATCATGCCTGCGGCACCGATGCCGACCGCCGACAGCGCGTCCAGGCCCTGTTGCAGGCCTACGACGATGCCGGCAGTTTTCTGCAGCAGCCTGCCGGTGACTGGCGCAATCCCCCTCCGCCCCCGGTGGTGGAAGAACCGGCACCGCAGATTCCCAACGGCTTGTTGACCCCCAGCGATCGCCCCGATTGCCTGGGAACACTGGGGCCGTACGAAATCCGCGAATTCATCGGCCGTGGCGGGATGGGCATCGTCCTCAAAGCGCTCGATCCGATGCTGAACCGCATCGTGGCGATCAAGGCCCTCGCGCCTGAACTCGCAGCGCTCGGCTCGTTTCGGAAAAGGTTTGCCCGCGAAGCCCGCGCGGCGGCCGCCGTCAGCCATCCGCATATCGTGACGATCCACGCGGTGGACGACACGTCGAACCCACCCTTCCTGGTGATGGAATGCATCATCGGCCGGTCGTTGCAGCAGAAGATCGACCAGACCGGCTCACTCAAACTGACGGAAATCCTGCGCATCGGAACGCAAATGGCCGAGGGTCTGGCCGCCGCCCACAAACAGGGTCTCGTCCACCGCGACATCAAGCCTGCGAATATCCTGCTCGAAAACGGCGTGGAACGGGTCAAAATCACCGACTTTGGCCTGGCCCGCAGTGTGGACGACTTGACCCTCACCCGGACTGGCGAGGTCTCCGGGACTCCGCAATTTATGTCCCCCGAACAGGCGCTGGGGCAGCGCGTCGATCATCGCAGTGACCTGTTCAGCCTGGGCTGCGTGCTATATGCGATGTGCTCGGGCCGGCCCCCCTTCCGGGGAGACACGATGGCGGCCGTGATCCGCCGAATTTGCGATGAAGCGCCCCAGCCGCTGCACGAAATCAACCCGGACATCCCCGCCTGGCTGATTCAGACGATCGAGCGCTTGCTCGATAAAGATCCGGCCCGGCGTATTCAGACGGCCGCCGAGGTCGCCGAGATCCTCTCTGGACAACTGGCCCAGGTGCAGTATCCGCCAGTGCGTTATGCGGCAACCGGTGCGCCGCCACCCAGCCCGCCACGGGTTCGGCGGCCCGCGTTGCCGGTGCCACGGGCCGTGAAAGAGTGGTGGCACTGGGTCATGCAGCCGACCTGGATTTCCGACCTGCGGCTGCTGCTCGGGCTGGTGTTGACGGGATTTCTGACGTTGCGATTCTTGTCCCCCCGGGCGGAAGAGCCGATTTTGTTGGTGTTGTTGGCCTTAGGTCTCGGGCTGCCGGGCTGGTTGTTCACCCGGCGGGCCCGTGACGCCGGCTCGTCGAGCGGACGCAAGTGGAGGTTCATCGGTGCCGGGGCCCTGGCCGTCTGGCTGGGCGGAATGCTGGGAGCCATGGCCTACCCGATGGAACGGGAATTCCCGTTTCTCCTGGTGTTGCTGACGGTGGCAGCCAGCGGAATTGTGGTCTGGATCTATAAGAACTGCCTGCAGCCCCGCCCGCAATCGATCACGCCAACGCTGGCGGATGGCGAGTCTCCGCCAGCCGCCCCGGCCCCCGTCGCACCGGCTCCGGCCGATGCGGGGCGGCGGTCGGAGCTACTTCCCTGGAAAGTCCTCGGCTGGCTGGTGGTGGGGTTTGTCGTCCTGGTCGTGGCCATCCCAGCGGTGGGTATCCTGATTCCCGTTCTGATGAAAGCCAGTGCCACCCAGATGGGGACCGTGGAATTCGGCTGGGACCCGCAGGACTCGCTGCAAGTGACGCAAATTGAAGCGCGACTGCAGGGAGGCAGTCACGTGAATGTTTGGATTCCCGAGCACAATCCCTATCGGATTCAACTCAGTCCCGGCATCTATCAAATCGATTACACGATCCAGAATCGACAAGACCCCCGGGCTGTCCCGATTCGACGAAGCAACATAATTTACGTGACTAGCGGCAGTCTCACGCGCATCGACCCGTTGGCAAATCCGCCGGCGACAACTTTGCCAAATCGCTCGATACCGCTCTCTGGTTCGCTGGTCCCAAACTCGGATCTTCCTGCCCGAGCTTCGGAATGAACGTCCCGAGGTCTCCGACAGCCGCACCCGGCATGTCGCCAGTCAGTCGCGCAGCCAGCGGTCGAGCAGACCGCCGGCCTGGTCCCGCCCGGATTTAAACAATGCGATGCTGTTCCGGTCCCAGGTCGTTGCCGCCGCGGCCCCCACGTACAGTCGGCGCGCCACGCCGTCGGGATCGACCAGCAGGTACGGCGTCACGTGTCCGAAGGCATCGATCGGTGTTCCCGATTGTTTGATGACCGTACCGCGATCGACCCAGGTGGTGCCGTCAGGACTCAGGGCCAGCCGGGTGCCTTCGCGCGACTCGTACACCATGACCAGTCGGCGTCCCACCCGCTGCACGTCCACCGCCCCCGCGTCATTTCCAAAGACTGGGTCGGCACTCGGGCGTGTGAACCGCAGTCCGTCTTTCGAGGTGGCGTATCCCACGCTCCGCCGCGATGTGGGCGAAAGCGGAACCCCCTGCACTGGTGTACCCGGTGGGAAGTCTTTACGACCGTCGTACCACAGCTTGAAGACTCCCTCTTCATAGAGGACCGCGGGGCGGCCTACCGAGAGACTGTCCCAGCTCCCCTGAGGGCCGGGTGTCAACACCGCCCCCTTCGGTTCCCAGGTCTGGCCATCCTCCGAGACCGCCACATCAATGCGATCGACCACGTCGCGCTCGGTCCGGGTGTAATACATGTAGTACGTGCCGGCGACTTTGACGACCGCCGGATCGTTGACATGGTTCGCCAGGCGATCTTCCAGCGCGACACCGTGGGCCACCCACGACTCACCATCGGAGGATTCGGCGTAGTGGATGCGGTCATGTCCATCGCGTCCCTGGCCGCCGTACCACATCCGATACGTTGAACCATCGCGGAGTACGCAGGGGGCATAGACGTTCCCCTGCCCATGCGGTGCCTGTTCCGAGTCCCGCGCGGCTTTGAGTACGACGGTGGGCACGTCAGCCGGGGTTTGCGCGAGAGCCGCCGAGGCGACTGCCAGCAGCAGGAGAACGGTCACAACCATTGGCCGGACGTGCCAGGCAATGTGATTCGAGCCGAGCACCTGGGGGTCTGCGAATGATCGGGACATGATTTTCACGCGTTCGTAGGACTTGTCAGTGCACTATCGTCGCATGGCGGCCAGCATAATCCGCCGGTCTCCCACGTGCCACAACCCGTCCTGCCGGGGGCTGGAACAGCCTGCAGATTTTTGATGCAGCGCGATTGAACCCTGGGACGACCCTTTCCGTCAACTACATCAGCAGGGCGTCTCCAAAGCGCTGCTCCAGAGCCTGTCGGGTGGTTTCTTGAAAATCGTCACCGATCAGGTACAGGGACCTCAGTTTGCGCAGACGCTGTGATCGCACGAGGAGCATCGCACCTTCGTCGCCGATGGGGTTATAGCGCAAATTCAGTTTTTCGAGGCTGTCGGCGAAATCGGCATCGAGCAGAAGACGTACAGCGTCTGCCGACAATGCACAGTCATTCAATTCGAGCCTCTGCAGTTTCGCGAACCGCGGGCAGTTGACCAGCAGTTGCACCCCATTCAATCCCGGCTTGGAATATCCGAAATCAATCGCGGTGAGATCACCCAAGTAGGGAGATTCCACGAGTTGGCGTATGCCGTCGGCGGTGAGTGGTTCACACAAACTCAGGTCCAGGCGTTGCAGGTGGCTCAACCACGGACGCTGCGTGAGGAGCGTTAAGAACGCGTTTCCGTCGACCGACGCACTCAGGTCGAGTTCGCGCAGCCGGGCCTGCGGCACCTGGCCCAGAGGGGCGATTTTGTCGTGATCTTCCAGTCGGCTCCGCGACAGGTCCAGAACTTCCAGCGTGGGAAAGAAACTGGCCTGGACCAGCGCCGTGATCCCCTCGGCCGTCGGTCGCAATTCGTTCAAGGTGAGGCGACGAACATGGCCGAGATTCGCACAACCGGCCAGCAATTTCAGCGCGGCATCGTCCAGCTTGTTGCCTCCCAGGCCCAGCTCTTCGAGCTGTTGCCAGCCGGGCGATTTGACCAGTGCGGCGATGGCTGCTGTCGTCAATTCACAGCCATCGAGATTGACGCGTTTGAGTTGTCGGGCCATCGGCGATTGGGCCAACTGCTCGACCAGTTCATCACTCAGAGGCAGTCCCTGCAGCGACAGATCGGTCAACGACTTGAAAAAGGGCGACGCAAAAATCGCCGCGAGACCCTCGTCGGTGGCTTCGCATTGTGAAAGCTGCAGCGACTCGATCTGGGCCATCTGAGGGCACTGGGCCACCCCTTTCAGGTCGATGTTCCCCACCAGAAACAATTCGCGCAAGAGCGGTGCGGCATCAAAAAGTTGCTTCGCCTTACGCGGCAGAATCTTCGACGATTCAATTTCAACGACACGCACAAGACCGTTGGCCAGTTCGGGGCCGGCCCCCAGCCGCTCCACCGGCTGCATCAGTTTCGCTTCCAGTTGTTCATAGAGTTCTGACCAGCGACGGTTCAGCTCGGCAGATTGCGGATCCTCGGGTGGCAGCGATTCCAGCAGGCAGTCGAGACGGATGAACTCGCCGTGGGGATTTCCTTGCGAAGTCAACCAGTCGGCGTAATTGAGCAATGGTTGCTCATCACCAGGTGCAGCAATGATCGCCTGCAGCAACTGTTGCTCCTCCGGAGTGCGCGACGTACCCGCAAATAAGTCTTTGACCCAGTCGGTCACCCGCTCCAGTGGTGATTCCGGGACCACTTGATGCGCGCGATCGTAAAACAGGGTGGCCTCTTTCAATTCTTCCGGACTCGATGGCATCCAGGTGACGGTCCGCACGCCCTGTTCCGTCTGTTCCGTCCAGCTGATTTGCACGACCCCCTTTTTGGAGATTTTACGGATCGGCGTGGTCAGAAGTTTGCGAACAGGTGGCTCCGCGGACGCAGGAGTTCCTCCTGGCAACGTCGGAATCACAAAAGTCCCGAGCGTGGCGCTCCCGAGAACGCACAGAAACCCGCGGCGCGACAAAGTCAGATCGGGAACCGAATCATTATCGAGTGACATGGTGGTCAAATTCCTCCGGAAGTATTCGCAGCAACAATGCGCTCATTGTATCGAACCACGCCCACGTCGACACAATCAGATGCATACGACTTGTCAATCGTGCGGTCGTCAGGCTGAGTAAAACTGGACCGCGCGTCTCCTCCCCCACACCGGCTCAACCACCGCGCCACCCAAACCCCTCCACAGTGGTTGCGTGAAGGGCGCACACGGTTCACGAGCGAAACCCACGCTCTCAAGGCCAAATACGCCGGTTTC
>JAFEBR010000271.1 GCA_018242565.1 Planctomycetota bacterium
ATCCAGAATGGGCGTCAAAATCGTGACCTGGGTGATCCGCAGCTAATCCCCCAGAACGGCATTCAAAAAATGTATCGTAATCCGGGTGTGTTCGGGACTGCCGAGCATCCGCTTGAAGGCGTAATCCACCGTGGCAATGATGCCGATTGCGAGGCTCGCCATGCAGTCCCCGATGCGTTCTTCGTGATGGTCTCAGGAATGGAAAACCGACGGCCGGCCCAAGAATTTCCTTTGCAGTCTACCGGCCGACTCGGTGGGTGACAATTCCGCGACCGTCCTCGGCAAATCTCAAGGACACCGGTGGAATCGTGACCAGGTAGCAGACGATCGACAAAACCTGAGGATCGCTTTTCCTCCGAGCGTAACGCTGCAGGCGATGCGGGATTCGGCCGGCGAGACCGACAACCAAAAACAGAGACTCGGGCAATGGGAGTTCTGTGCACCGTTGGTCAAATCAGGAAATACGAAAAGCGGCAGCCGGGCGGCCGCACTCCAAACGGTCAAAATCTGCGGTATGCGGGGATTCTCACCCCTCGTTCGTGCGTGTTGCCGCGCGCGATGCGGGATTCGGCGGGCGAGGCGGACAGCCAAATACCGAGACTCGGGCAGTGGGATTCCTGTCCACCGGTGTCCGTAGCAGGAAATACGAAAAGCGGCAGCTGGGCGGCCGCACTCCAAGCCGGCTTCCCACATCCCACAGGATGACCTATGCTCTTCTCAGCCGGATGACGCCGGTGGGTGGCACCGAATGACCGGGATCAGGAATACACAGACATGCGGCTGACACGTCGGCAAGTCCTGAAATCAGGAGCGACCGCAGCGGGCCTGGCCATGACGGCCGGGTTGTCACTGGGGAACGAGTCGCTCGGTTTCGTTGCCCAAGCCCAGGCTGTCGAGCCAGAAAAGAACGAGTCAGCCAGCCGCTGGCAGATTGGGTGCTTCAATCGCCCCTGGACCACCGGGAGCTATGACGAGGCCCTGGCTGGCATGCAAGCCGCGGGATTTCGCCTGACGGGCCTGCTGGGGGATCACAAAGGAGAACCCTTCACCTCTCCCGAGGCCACCCCCGAATACCTCGACCGGCTTAAGGAGCGCATGACGGCACGCGGGCTGACCCCCATCGTGGGCTGGCTGCGGACAAGGCACGATCTGGCGCTCACTGAGTCATTGACTCTGGCGAAACAACAAATCGAGCATGCCCAGCGTCTGGGAGTGAAGTACATGCTCACCGTTGGCGTCGATCCGCCGGCACAATTCGGGCACTTTTACCGAGTCATGGCCGACACGGCCCAGTTTGCCAGCGAGCGAAAGATTCAGATCGTCGTCAAGCCGCACGGTGGCTGTTCACTCGCCGCGAGTGAAATCCTCCGATGCATCGAACGTGTCGGGCACGACAATTTTCGGGTCTGGTTCGACCCCGGCAACATTATCCATTACAGCCCCGAGGATCCCGCCGTGGAGGCGGCCCGTTTGGCGCGCTACGTCACGGGAGTGTGTGCCAAGGACTGTGCGGGCCGCGGGGGGAATGTCATGCTGCCGTTCGGAACCGGGAAAGTGAACTTCGCCGAGGTGTTTGCCAGGCTCAAGGCGGCAGGATTTTCCGGTCCTGTCCTGGTGGAATGCTGCGGAGGCGAGACGCTCGAGCAGGTGACCGCCGGAGCCCGCGCTAACCGGACGTTTCTCGAGGACATGTTCCGAACGCTGTAATCCCCGATCGCGTTGGCGGCCTGTTGAGTTGGCCGAATTGCGTGCCGCCGTACCGATGAATTTCGGGTCGCGAGCCTGTCGCTGGCCGAGGTGACGCAGATTTGATCGGGTCACAACACGTGGGAATGCCGTCACCGGCATCTCTGGCCGAGAGACGCGGGTGACGGGGCAAGCACGTCGGTACTGAGACAAAGCCAAACTGTGCCAGGTCACCGCAGTTCCGCGGCTCCGCGGGTCAGTCCGTGCAGAACGCGAATCTCGCCATCGGAGAGGGCGTGGTCGAACACGGCCAAGTCGTCGAGATAGCCGACATACGCCGCCCCGAGCACCACCAGCACTTTTTCCGGATCCCATCCGAAGGTGAAATCCCAGTTTTCAATCGTCCCCTGCAGTTTGCCATTGATATGCAACCGCCCTACCTGCGGCCGGCTGCGGTCGTTCACACCGTCGAGCGAGAAAACAACATGCGTCCAGTTCTCGCGAGTAAACGGCGCTTTTTCGACCTGCACCATTGGCCGTTTGGCGAAGGGAATGTCGGCCCATTGCACATTGTCGGGATTCCAGATGTGAAACAACGGCCGCACAGCGTAGCGAAAGAAACGGGGAGTCTCGTCCTTCGACCATTCGAGGAAGATAAACCCCTTTTTCAAATCGTCACCGACAATCTGCACCGGATCGCAATACCCCGGTTCGAGGTCGAGATCGGGGTTCAACTTCAGCCAGACCGAAACCGAAGTGCTCCAGCGCCGATCGTTGTAGCCGATGGCCCCGGCATCCCGATACGCGGGACGGGTATTCCCTTTTTTCGTAAAGTGCAGGCCGCCGCCAAACCGCCCCCCCGCAGGAACCAGTTGCACTTCTTCATTCGGTACCGCGGCGACAAGCTGGCTTCCCTGCAGATAACACTGCCGATCTCCTCTCGAGAAGTCGGCTTCGAGTCCCTGATCAAACGACGCATGCAGTGTCAGCCCTTGAGCCAGGCGGGCTTTCTTTTCCAGGTCGGCGGCGGCGAGAATCTGCCTTCCCTCAGCCGGGCCTATGTCACGGACGAAGATGTTTCGCCAGCGGATTTCTCCGCCATGCGTCTGCAGGTGGATCGGCCCTTTCTCGG
Source organism: Planctomycetota bacterium (assembly GCA_018242565.1). Taxonomy (GTDB): domain Bacteria; phylum Planctomycetota; class Planctomycetia; order Planctomycetales; family Planctomycetaceae; genus JACQFH01. Next base: position 2,819 of record JAFEBR010000271.1, read on the forward strand.
GGATCGCCTGGCCAGGGGCGCTGTAGTTTTCGAGGGGCGCGTCATCGACCACCAGTTGGCCATTGAGCCAGACCCAGGTGCGGTCTCCCACCTGTCGGATGCGAAACTGGTTCCACTCGCCGAACGGGCGATCGGCCTTAACAGACGGGTCACGCCCCGACGTGCCGGGGGTATTGTTGAACAGGCCACCAGACCCCAGATGCGGCTTACGCGTGGGGTTCTTCAAATCGTAAGGCTGATTCCAGTCCCAGATCTGCACCTGGGGCAATCCGCGCAGGTAGATGCCGCTGTCGGCCATGGGGACCGTCTTGTAGTCGATCAGCAGTTCGATATCGCCCAGCTCGACTTCAGTCGTCGCGTAAGGGCCGTGTCCATCGTTGACGAGTTCGCCATTTTCGATCCGCCAGTGCTTGGGAAACTCTTGCCGTTCTTCGGCGAGTTTGGCGTCTTTTTTGTCCCCCGTCAGCCCGGTGAGATTGTGCGGGTTCAGTCCATACCAGCCGGTCAGATCGCGACCATTGAACAAGGCGCGAAACCCGGCTGGGGGGCGAGGTTCGTCGGCCTGACACGCGGCCGCGCCGGTCAGAACTGCCACGGCGCCTAAACCAATCACAACTCGCGAAACCAACGTAGGCATGGTGCTTGTCTCAGGTTGTCAGGAACGAAGTCAGTAAAAGCACAGGCGGGCGCGTCACGGCGTCACCCACCATCGTGGATGCCGTCGCAGGGCAAATCGTCGGACGAATCGGCGACAGTGTCAAGTGGTGCGACATCCCGTTCGACAGTGGGGTCATCTCGAACTCCGACGGTTGTACGTCACTTCGGCGCCGCGCGGCTCATGTGTTCCAGAAGATTGTCGAGCGGTCCTGCGGTGGTGTGACTGGCGACGGTGGGTATCTGGTGTCCATAATCCGACGCAGGCAAGCGCTTGCCAACCTGAATCTCTTTCTCCCGACAGGCCGTCGAGTGACCGAACGCGTCCACCATCATGCCGATTTGATTTACTCCGTGGGCACCCAGGTGGTGACACTGGTCAACATTGTGGGGGCCGCGGGTCTGGTGGTACACCCCCGGGGCGCGGTGGGGGTGGTGGTCAAAGCGCCGGCTGATGTGAATGACACTTATCGGGTCCGTTTCTCAGACGGGTTCGAAGCCGCACTGGCACGCCAGGCTGTCGAAATGCTGGCGAGGTTTCTGGAAGGCGCCCTGGGGGACAGCGGCGACATGGCTCCGCAGGTGAACCTGCACGATCGCATTATTTACCGCTGCGTTATCGGGTCCCAGGCGTACGGACTGGCCGACGCAGGTTCTGATATTGATCGGCGTGGCATCTACCTCCCCTCGGCCGAGCAGCATTGGTCCCTGTACGGTGTTCCCGGCCACATCGAGTACGACGAAACGCAGGAGGCCTACTGGGAACTGCAGCGATTTCTGGTGTTGGCACTCAAGGCGAACCCGAACGTGCTGGAGTGCCTCTATACTCCGCTGGTGGAAAAGGCCACGCCGCTGGCTACCGAGTTGCTGAGCCTGCGTTCGATCTTTCTTTCGCGGATGGTGTACCAGACCTACAACGGGTACGTGATGTCGCAGTTCAAGAAAATGCAGGCTGATCTGCGGAATCATGGTGCGCTGAAATGGAAACACGTGATGCACTTGATTCGCCTGCTGTTGTCGGGCATTGGGGTACTGCGTGACGGCGTCGTCAACATTCGTGTCGAGCATGACCGCGAGCGTCTGCTCGCAATTCGACGGGGCGAAATGCCGTGGGCTGAAGTCGAAGCCTGGAGACTCAGCCTGCACGATGATTTCAATGCGGCCCTGGAACAGACCCACCTGCCGTCCCGCCCCGATTACGAACGAGCCAATGCCTTCCTGATCAGTGCGCGACGCCGGGCCTTGCATGAGGACCTCCCGTGATTCCCCTGCCCTTATTACGCCATCAGATCGACGACCACTCCTATCCCCTGCTGTTCGCAACCATCAGTGGGGCGCATCTGTATGGCTTTCCGTCGCCCGATTCGGATTTTGACCTGCGGGGGGCTCACGTGTTGCCACTCCGCGAGATGATTGGCCTGCAGACCGGGGCCGAAACTGTAGAGCATTCGGGCTTTCGCGAGGGGTTGGAAATCGATCTGGTCACCCACGACATCGGAAAGTTCTTTCGCCTGCTGCTGAAGAAAAATGGCTATGTGCTGGAACAGGTGTTTTCTCCGCTGGTTGTGCTGACTACCCCCGAGCACGCGGAACTCCGGGACATCGCCACCCAGTGCGTCACCCGGCACCATGCGCACCATTATTTCGGGTTTGCCGAGACACAGTGGCGACTGTTTGAGAAGGAAGATCCACCCCGCGTGAAACCACTGCTGTACCTGTATCGCGTGCTGCTGACGGGAATTCACCTGATGCAGACGGGGGAAGTGGAAGCCAACCTGGTCCGACTCAACGAGAGCGCAGGCCTGACCTATGTCGATGAGTTGATTCAGCGAAAAGTGATGGGGGCCGAAAAAGAACGACTCACTGACGCCGACCTGCAATTCCACGCCCGTGAATGCGCCCGGCTGCGCACGCAACTGGAGCAGGCGTATGCCGCCAGTACGCTGCCGGAAATGCCAGGTGGCGGCGCGGCACTGAATGACCTGTTAATCCGGCTGCGGCTGAAAACGGGCTGATACCAGACTCTCGCGGCCCAACTCACGTGGCCGGGCCCGGCGCGCCGGACCAGAGACTTCCCCGTGTCTCACTCGCGACGGTCGCGCAGGTGCTTGTCGAACCAGTCGGCAAATACCTGGACATCTTCCGCCGAGCGCCAGAAATCGCCCCAGCCATGTCCTTTACCCGGACGGATTACCAGTTCCAGTTGCCGGGCGCCAACGGCTTTCGCGCGGGCGATGAAGCTCTCGGATTGCTGCAACGGCACGACCTGGTCATCATCGCCATGAATGATCAACGTCGGCGGCAGCTTGTCGGTGACGTAATAAATGGGTGAGATTTCACGGCCCAATTCCTGGCGGCCGGCGGCCGTCAGGGCCCGCGGACCGAACGCCACCTGCAGCGGAGCCAGCGGCCCTTCCCCAACGCCACTGAGGCCCGGCCCACCGTAGTTCAGAAAATCGGTCGGAGGAAAGAAGCAGACGGCTGCTTGCACCGCGCTGTTTTCGCGATCAACCGGGTCGGGTGCATCGGCCTGCCCCGGACCGCCCCGCGCCGCCAGCGACAGTGTCAGGTGACCACCGGAACTCGACCCCATGACCCCCAGGCGATCGGGTCGCACCCCAAACCGCATCGCGTTGGCGCGGACAAACCGGGTCGCCCGCAACACATCGTCGATTTCTTCGGCAATAGTGAAACGGGGCTGCGAACTGGTCACCACGGCGAACACCGTGTAACCGCGCGCCAGGTATTCGCGATAATCATCGGGCCGGATGGTCACCATCAGTGGCGTCGCCTTGCTCGACAGCCAGCCTCCGTTGACGAGGAACAGCAGACCGCATCCATTCGGACGGGCCGGTTGAAAGACGTCCAGCGTCAGTGCCATGCCAAATTTACGACCGTAGACAAGATCTTCGGTCCGCCGATAGGGTTCGTCGCCGCTCGCAGCAGCACCGACCAGGCACACGACGCAACCCCAGAACCAAACCCGGCAATTTCGCAGCATCTGCATCTCCGATGAACGTTCGATGGACCGTCCCCAGGGCAGAGATCCCTGGTTCACAGGCAGTTTAAGAATATCAACTGCGGGAGCAAACTGTTTCTTGAACCCCGACACATGCGCTGATTACGGCGGGGTCAATCTGGCGGGCCGGCACAATTCGGAGCCAACGCGCATGAGCTTTTTGACGTATCTTGTTGCCGTGATTGATTGCCAGCGGACCCTGCTCTATGCTGTCCCCCGCAGCTCGATACGGCACCTGGACCTGTTTTTTGTTTTTTGTTGTCGGAGCAACGAGTGGCCAGTGATACTCAAGCCTTAATTCGGTCGATCGCCGAGAATGTGGCATCGGTCTTTCTGGGAAAACCAGACCCGATTCGCCTGGCCATTGTGGCGATTCTCGCCGAGGGGCACGTCCTGATCGAAGACGCCCCTGGTGTGGGCAAAACCGTGCTGGCCAAAGCACTGGCCAAGTGTTTTGACTGTAAATTCCGCCGCCTGCAATTCACTCCCGACCTGTTGCCGAGTGATATTCTCGGATCGAGCGTGTTCTTTCCGAACCGGGGCGAGTTCGAATTCCGTCCCGGCCCAATTTTCACCAACGTGCTGCTGGCCGACGAAATCAACCGCACGACACCCCGCACGCAAAGTGCGCTGCTGGAAGCCATGAACGAAGGCCAGGTCTCCGTCGACGGCCACACCTTCCCACTTGATCGCCCGTTCTTCGTCATTGCCACGCAGAACCCTTACGAATACGAAGGCACTTACCCCCTGCCCGAGAATCAGCTCGACCGCTTCATGCTCTGCATCGAAGTCGGCTATCCCGATCGCGATTTCGAGCGGCAAGTGCTGAATTCCCACCGCAATGGCGAGCCGATCGACAAACTGCAGGCGGTGCTGAATGTGGACCAACTCAAAGAGCTGCAGCAGGCGGTGCGTCAGGTGCGGGTGGAAGATTCGATCAACGACTATTTGCTCGAAATCGTCACCCAGACCCGCAATCACCCTGATTTCTCGCTGGGGGTCAGTACCCGCGGCGCCATCACGCTGTTTCGGGCGGTGCAGGGTCTAGCGGCGGTCGAAGGGCGCGATTACGCGATTCCCGACGACGTCAAGCGGCTGGTCGTGCCGGTCCTGGCTCACCGCACGATTTGTCGAGGTCCTGTGCGGTTGTCGCAGCGGACTCGCGCCCGAGCAATTCTCGAGCAGATTCTGCAGAAGATCCCCGTCCCACGCTGACACCGGCTCGGAAGCCGGTGCCCGCCCCGAGTGTCAGTCCACCACGAGAATTTGCCCCAACAGGCCCCCCATTTCCGGATTGCCCGTGACTCGATTCCGGAGTTTATAGTAAACTTCGGCGGCATATTTCTCGGCTAGTGGAATCGAATCAACGGAGTGACGACAGATGTCGAAGGCACAACAGACAACCTGGATTTGGACCGCCCTGGGATTCTGCCTGCTGGCACCCGCCTCGGCCTTGGCGCAACCGTCGGTCGAAGAAGCCTTGAAACTGCGTCCGGTCCAGGCCGACGTTGATTATGAAACCCCTGATGCCAAGTCGATCGCCCAGTGCAAAATCAAGCTGGTGACCGAGGGCAAAGGCACCGGTTGGATCGTGACCGGTCCTGCCGGGCAGCCGCTGCGGCGCTTCATGGATATCGACGGCGTCAAGAACGCCCGGGGCGAAACGACGGTCGACGAATTCTGTTATTATAAGAACGGTCTCGAAGTCTATCGTGAGATGGACACCAACGGTAATGGCAAGAAGGATCAGTACCGCTGGTTCAATTTCGGGGGATCGCGATGGGGCATCGACGCCGACGAAAACGGCAAAATCGACTCCTGGAAACAGATTTCCCCAGAGGAAGTCAGCCGGCTGGCGGTCAAGGCGCTCGCCACCCAGGATGCCGCACTGATCGCCCCCCTGTTAATCAACAAAGATGACCTGAAGACCCTGGGAATTCGGGGCTCGCTCGAAGAACGTCTGCTGGCTGCCGTGGCTGACCCGGCCGCCAAACTGAAAAAAAACGCCGCGGGCTCGAAGATTATCAACGCCAACTCGACGTGGGTACGGTTTGATGCGTCGCAAACAGCTCCCCGCGCGTTCACCGAACTGGTCGTTCCGGCGTCGTCGATCAAGTCGGCCCGCGATATTTCTGTCTATGAAAACGTGATGGGCATCGTCGATTCCGGCAACCCGAGTGCCCCGGGACTGGTGATGATTGGCGAACTGATTCGCGTGGGGGACGCCTGGAAGATGACCTCGCTGCCGGTTCCCCTGGATGGCAATGCCCAGATCGAACCGGGCCTGGTCATGAATGAACCACTGCTGCAATCGGGTCGCGACCCCGCGACTCCCGCCCCGGGTGCGCTCCCGAAAGAAGTTCAAGAGCTGGTCAAGAAGTATCAGGCTTTGCTCGAAGGTCGCCCGGCTCCCGATGCCGCCCCCGCTGCCTTCCAGAAGTGGGAGAAGACGATCGAGGCCGCCTGTGTCGATTTGACCAACGCCGTGACGTCTGAGGAAGACAAAGCGCAATGGACCCGCCAACTGCTCGATCACCTCTCGATGGCGGTCGATTCGGGTAAAGATCCTGGCGCAGCCGGACGCATTAAGAAACTCGCGGCCGCGATTGCCGAGTTGTTCCCAAAATCGTCGTTGATCATTACCTCGAAGTATCGGGTGATCTACGCCGAATACCTCGAAGCGATGCATGAAGCCGAGAAGGATGACGAAGCCAAACAGAAGATCCACGACAAATGGCTCGTCGATCTGGCCGACTTTCTCGAAGATAACCCGAAGTTTGAACAGGCCCCCGATGCGGCCCTGCAGTTAGCGCAGGAACTCGAGTTTTCGAACAAGATCGAGAAAGCCACTAAGTGGTATCAGTGGGTCGCCAAGGAACACACCGATTCTCCGATGGGACCCCGGGCCGCCGGCGCGATCAAACGCCTGGAACTCGTGGGCAAGAGCCTGGCTTTGGCCGGTCCGGGAGTCGCCGGGGGCACGATCGACATCAAGCAGTATCGAGGCAAACTGGTCTGCGTCATCTTCTGGGATACATTCAACAAGACCCATATCGAAGACCTGACCGTCTTGAAATCTCTGTACGAGGCCCATCGTGCCGCGGGATTTGAAATCGTGGGTGTGAATGTCGATCCCGATAAAGCGGCCATCGGACCTTACCTGCAAAAACACGGCGTGAAATGGCCGCAGATCTTCCAACCGGGCAGCCAGGACAGTCCGCTGGCCCTCGAGTATGGCATCTTCACGCTGCCCACGATGATTCTGGTCGATCGCGATGGCAAAGTGCTAAATCGGGCGGCCACACTGGCCGACCTGAAGTCGGCAGTCGCCGATTTGGGCGAAAAGAAAAAATAGGCGTCCTGACCCCACCACTGATTGTCCGCCATGCCGCTGTTTGCACTCGATCACGTCAGTCATTCGTACGGATCGGTGTCTGCGTTGCGGGACGTCACGTTGCAGGTCGAACCCGGCACGATCGGCCTGATTGGCCAAAACGGTGCGGGTAAATCGACGCTGCTGAAGATCCTGCTGGGGCTGATCCGCCCCACGCAGGGACGCAGCCAGGTGCTGGGCTGCGATGTCGGGTCAGAGGCCAGAGAATTGCGGGGCCGCGTCGGCTTCATGCCCGAAGCCGATGCGCTGATTCCCGATCTGTACGGCGTCGATCTCGTGGCGCTGGCTGGTGAACTTTGCGGCATGCCCCGCAAGCAGGCACTCCGCCGGGCTCACGAAGTGCTGTCGTATCTCGACCTGGGGGAAGTGCGGTATCGTCCCTGCGGAGGTTACTCGGTCGGCATGAAACAGCGGCTGAAACTCGCCGCCGCACTGGTGCACGATCCCGAGTTGCTGTTGCTCGATGAACCGACCGCCGGGCTTGATCCCGACGGCCGCGATGACATGCTCAACCTGTTGCAGAGTCTCGCCCGTCGGCACGGCAAATCGCTGATTCTCTCGACTCATCTGCTGGGCGACATCGATCGCGTCTGTGAACAGGTTCTGATCGTCCACCGCGGCACCGTGCGCGGCATGGGGCGCATTGGTGATCTGCGGGCCCAGTTTCGCGGCTTATACCGTTTGAGCTGGCGCGGCCTGGCCGCCGGGTTTCTCGACCAGTTGCAGTCAGCCGGTGTCCTGTTGCGCTCGACGGACAGCACCGACGCGGTCCTGGTGGAAACACCGAGCGATTGGGCCGTCCGCCGCTTCTACGAAATCGCGGCGAATTGCAACGTCATCTTGCGAGACATCGTTCCGCAAGAAGAAGATCTCGAAGATTTGTACCACCGCGTCATTCAGGCAGCGTAAGTTGGCAATATGGCGATTAAAACCGCGGGATATCAGAAATGGGATGAGGCTCGTCGTGCTCCCGCGTGGGGGGTGTGGGCCATTGTCCGTACCGGGTTGACGATCGTGCTGCGTCGCCGGGTGTTCTGGATCTTGATCGGGCTGGGCCTGCTCAACTTTCTGTTCAATTTCGCTTTCATTTACCTCAAGGCGACATTGACGATTCAGAATGGCATGATCGGCAACTTCCTCGATAACTACCAGGTGACCGGAACCGGCAGTGCATTCGCCGAGTTCATGTTTGCCCAGGCCTCGATCACAGCGCTGCTTCTGGCCTTTTCCGGATCGGTCCTCATCGGCGGAGATTACCGGCAGGGGGGCGTGGTGTATTACCTGTCGCGGCGCATTGATCGCCGCCATTATGTGATGGGTAAACTGCTGACCGTGGGGGCCATTGTCTCGTTTATCACCACCCTGCCCGCCCTCGCGCTCTACCTGGAATATGGCGTGCTGACCAGTTCGTTCGATTATTTTCTGGATCACCCGCGAATCCTGACGGGCATCCTGGGGTACGGACTGGTGCTGGCCGTTGTGCAGAGCCTGCTGTTGTTCGCCATTGCAGCCTGGGTCCCCCGCACGGTGCCGCTCGTCATGAGCTGGCTGGGGGTCTTCGTGCTGTTTCCGCTGCTGGCCGAGGCGCTCCGCGCGATTCAGGACAATCGGACCTGGCTGCTGCTGAATCTCTGGGGCGATATGCAGCGACTGGGAAGCTGGTGTTTTGGCACGCTCAACGAAAACAAGGCCCCGGGCGCCCTGACGTGCGCTTCGATACTCACGGTGCTGTGCGGCCTGTGTCTGTTTCTGATTCTCTCGCGAGTGCGCGCGGTTGAGGTGGTGCAATGACCACCACCACAGTGAAACCGTCACCCATCGCCCGGTTTCAGCACGTTACGAAATGGTACGGGGCGGTCATCGGTGTCAACGAAGTCAGCGTTGACCTGGTCCCGGGAATCACGGGCCTGCTGGGCCCCAATGGCGCGGGCAAAACCACCTTCATCAAGCTGCTGACCGGACAATTGAAACCCAGTCTGGGAACGGTGCTGGTCCGTGATTATCCCGCGCACTCGGCGGCGGCCAAGCGGTTCATCGGCTTTTGCCCCGACACTGACGTGCTCTACGAAGAGATGTCGGGACGCAACTTTGTCCTGACGATGGCCCTGCTGCACGGACTCGATCGGCACACCGCCCGCGAGCGCACCGAAGCCGCGCTCGCCGAGGTCGACATGCTCGACCGCGCCGATCGCACCCTGCGAGGCTGCTCCAAGGGGATGCGGCAGCGAATCAAGCTGGCCCAGTCGCTCGTTCATCATCCTGATCTGCTGATCGTCGATGAACCGTTAAATGGCGTCGACCCGGTGGGCCGTCGTGAACTGATGGACTTTTTCCACCGCTTCTGCGAGCGCGGCAAAGCAGTGCTCGTATCGAGCCACATTCTGGAAGAAATGGATAAGCTGGCCGAGCAGGTCATCTTCATGGGCAATGGGCGGGTCCTGGCCCAGGGCACGCTGGCTGAGATTCGCGAGATGCTGGCCGAGCAACCACAGAGAGTGCGCATTCGCTCGCCCCAGGCCCGGGAACTGGCCACCCACCTCATTGCGTGGGCCCATGTGCAGGGCGTCGAATTCGCCCACGATGACGAGTTGCACCTGAAAATCCTGCAGCCCGAGGCTTTTTTCCGCCAGTTTTCAGAATTGATCGTGACCCACTGGTTCGAACTGACGTCCGTGGAGACCACCGATGTTTCTGCCGAAGCGATTTTTGATTACGTCATTCGCGCTGCGGGTCTGGGGATATAGCCCTCCGATCGATGCCACCATCCGCAGCCCCCGACCTCCAGACAAAAACGGCCTGGAGAATACCAGGCAACACGAAGAACGCTGCCCTTCCGATGCAGGATCAGCCGCATGACCGACAATTTCACTGCCAGACCAGCCTCGACAGCAGCACGCACCACGCCCCCTGGCTCCCTTGCCAGGGGAGCGGCCCCCTCACAGCAGTCGGCCTGCTGGCATTTGTTTCTGCTGACGCTGAAACGTCAATTCTTCTCGCGGCAGACCCTGGTGGCTCTGAGCCTGTCGGCACTGTCCTGCGTGATTATCATGGCCTGGAGTCGCCACCCCGATCCTGACGCCCGGAAGTTCGCCGAGCAGATAGTCGTGCCACTTTACGTGGTCTTCCTGATGCCAATTCTCGCGATCTGCTACGGATCGTCGGTCATTGGGGGCGAGCGGGAAGACGGCACCTTGATTTACCTGTTGATGTCTCCCATCCCGCGCCCGTGGGTGTACACGATAAAATTCCTCGCCGGCAACGTCCTCGTCGCCGGCTGGTCACTGTCGGCACTGCTGCTGATGTGCCTGTTGGGCGGGGCATCGGGACGAGACGTGCTGCCGGTGTTTTTCAGCGCGTGCCTGTTAGGATCGATCGGCTACTCGGGGTTGTTTCTGGGGCTGGGGGTGCTGTTCCGACACGGCACCATCATTTCCCTGGCCTATTGGTTTTTTCTGGAGGTTCTGTTCGGCAACATGCCGGGGATCATCAAGCGGGTCTCCGTCGCCTATTACGTGCGCTGCATGGTGTACGATGCGGGTTCGGCGTTTGACATCGGCCCGCGCGGCCGGGTCGCGCGCGAGACGTTTCTGGCCATTTCCGGACAAGCGGCCGCCCAGATCCTGAGCCTTGGCATCGCGGTTCTGTTCCTCGTCGGCCTGGTCAGCTTCTGGCGCCGCGAATTTCGAGATCTCAACTGAAGTGCGCTGATATTGTGGTGCGGGTGTCTCGCCGGCACCACAACAGCCCACGCCGGCTACTCGTCATCAGCGGGTTCCGATTCGGTATCCGCGGCACTCCACTCGCTGTCGTCCTCCGTAGAGTCTTCGCCCACGTCGACATACGCTCCGCAGTGTGGGCACTCTTGAACTGACCCGCGCTGGGCCGCGGGGAAGGTCATCTGGCCTTCGCATTCTTCGCAGATCATTTCGATGGGCTGCGCGTCGTGCACCTGCGGGCCACCATGCAGCGCGGCGGCCCGCGCCTCGTAATTGGCAATGACCTGTCGGGCTCGTTCCGAGTCGCCACGGTCCACCCACACCTGTGGCTTATGAATTTCCGGGATCAGCCCCCCGACCCAGTCGGCGCCGCGAGAGAGATCTTCGACCGCGAACGCTTCAATCCCTGCCTGCTGGAGAACCATACAAACCTGTTGGGCCTGCAGGTTGGTGCTCGCGTTGTAAATGGCGACAGGGTCTTGCAGAGGCATGTTGTCTGTTCCCAAAGAGAGTTTGCAAATACCAAGTGCACCACGGGGCGTGGGCTTCCAACGGTCAGGCCACAACCCGCCAGTCCCCAAATCGTGACCGCTGGGTGAGCCAATTGCAATTGCCATCATTTGACACTGCGTGAGCCAGGACAATCCGGGGCTTTACGGAACCCGGGCAAGCCCGTCCCAGTTTTCAGCGGGTTGCTTGCCCAGGTTTGGGAACTATTTGTCCACGCTGTCGTCCTCAAGGCACCTGCAACTTGAGGAAACTTTCTCGCGACCTCGGTCTGCCATGCGAACGAGCCACCCGCTCCACGGCCATTTCTGCAGAATTATGGCCGTTTTTCGCACTTTTCGCCATCGCAGGCTGGTATTGACGGGTTTTGATGTTGTTTCTATTCTTCCGCCCCTTCTCAAGTTCCCACGTCATTCCCATTTCCATTTCCCTTAATGACTGTTTGCCGCGAGAAGTCTCGTGGCGCAGAGCTTGCGCGCTAGCAGGAGCTGTTCTCGCATGTCGACTCGTCGCCGCGAATTCCTGGTCTGGATGCTGATACTGCTGGGCAGTGGATGCCAGAAATCAAGCCTGAGGTCTCAAACTCCGGATGATGACGACGTCAAATCTCCCCAGACGCAATTCATCCGCGATCAGGTGACGGTCTCGGGCCTGAATTCCATCACCATCGAAGCGGTGGGTCTGGTCCGCAACCTGGATGGCACCGGTGGCGACCCGCATCCGTCGGTGTATCGCACCATGCTGCTGCAGGACATGCGCAAACGCAATGTCACGAACCCCAATACGGTCCTGCAGGATCCGAACAATACCCTCGTACTGATCCGGGCGGCAGTTCCGCCGGTCATTGAGGTGGGCGATCGTTTCGACGTCGAAGTCGTGTTGCCGGAAAGTACCGAAGCCACCAGCCTCAAAGGGGGCTGGCTGATGCAGGCCGACCTCGCTGAGCAGGCCCTCGTCCCCGGCGGACGCCTGCGACAAGGGCACATTCTCGCCAAAGCCGAAGGGCCCATCATGCTCTCGACCGGCGACGGAGAAGCCGCGTCACGCAACGGCGTGCTCAAACGCGGCCGCATCCTGGGCGGTGGTAAATACATCGGCGGTCTGACCCGCAAAGCCCGCACCCTGGGCCTGTATGTCCGCAGCGATCTGCGTGCCGTCCGTACGACCAAGAAAATCGCCGACCACATCGGCAAGCGGTTCCACTACCACGAACACGGCATCAAAAAGCCGCTCGCCGAGGCGAAAACCGACCAGCACATCGAACTCAAGATGCATCCGGCGTACAAAGAGAATTTCATGCGGTATGTCCGCGTGATTCGCGCCATTGCCATCGACGAATCGCCCCTGGAACTCCGCGAACGGATGGAACGTCTGCGCAAGGCGCTGCTCGTGCCCCAGACCGCTTCAAACGCCGCCACGGAACTTGAAGCGATCGGCATCGACTCGAGCCTGATTCTCAAGGAAGGGCTGAAGAGCCCCGATCCCGAAGTCCGCTTCTATTCGGCTGACGCCCTGGCGTACCTGGGTGACAGCAGCGGAATTCCTGAACTGGAACGGGCCGTCCGCTACGAACCGGCCTTCCGCGTATTCGCCCTCGCGGCCCTCACGACGCTCGGGTCGCCCGAAGCCCGTGGCGTTCTGAACGAACTGATGCTGAAACCGACCCCCGAAATGGTGGATGGCCAGGAACAACTCGTGGCCAGTGCCGAAACCCGTTACGGCGCCTTCCGGTCCCTGTGGACGATCGATCATCAGGATGAATTCATCGCCGGCGAATCGTTCTTCGATGAATTCAATCTGCATGTGATTGACGCCGAGGGCGATGCCATGGTGCACCTGACACGCTTCCGCGTACCGCAGGTCGTGTTGTTCGGTCGCGATCAATCGCTGAAAACACCTTTAAACCTCTCGGCAGGCCGCCATATCATGATCACGGCCCCGTCGAACAGCGATACCGTGACGATCAGCCGGTTCCATGCCGATCGTCCGGATGAAAAAGTGACCACGAGCACCAACCTGGCCGATGTGATCCGCGCGATTGGCCGCATGCGGGCCTCGTACCCGGATGTCGCCCAGATGCTGGTGCAGGCCGACAAGCAGTCGAACCTGTCGGGACGCCTCGAAATCGACGCGATGCCCGCCGCCGGCCGCATCTACTATCGCACCGGTGTGCTGGGTGGCACAGAAAACAAGAAGGGTGTCCGGGTGGGCGATCCGAACCAGGTTCCCAACATGTTCCCTGCCACACCGCCGCAGGGTGGACGAGGCGGCGACAATGGCTCCCCCGCACCGGCCGACGAAGACGAACCCGAATCCGGGTCGGCCAGCGTAGCCGACGTCAGCGAAGACGAGGACGAACCGGAGAAGACCAGCCGGCCGAAAGGCGTCATGGGACTCTTCCGCCGTAAATCCGGCGGAAACCAGGAAGACTCGAACTGATTTCAGCGATTCACACAGGCGGCCGCCCGAGATGTCAGGGCGGCCTGAGGGAACACGATGCTCAAGTCGCTTGAACTGTTCGGCTTCAAGAGCTTCGCCGACCGCACGCGGTTTGATTTCGCGCCAGGTATTACCTGCGTCGTCGGACCGAACGGGTCCGGCAAAAGCAATGTCGTCGACGCCATCAAGTGGATTCTCGGCGATCAGAGCCCCAAGAGTCTGCGCGGCAAAGAGATGACTGACGTCATCTTCAACGGGTCGGCCAACCGGAAACCGGCGCCGCTCGCGGAAGCCATGCTGACGTTCGATAATGCCAAGCGGATTCTGGCACTCGATGCCGACGAAGTGCAGATCGGCCGTCGGATCTATCGCTCGGGCGAATCGGAATACCTGATCAATCGTGTTCCTGCCCGTCTGAAAGACATCAAGGATCTGTTCCTGGGCACCGGGGCCGGCACCAGCGCCTACAGCATCATCGAACAGGGCCGCGTGGACCAGTTGCTGCAGGCCACCAACGTCAACCGCCGCATTGTGTTCGAGGAAGCCGCGGGCATCAGCCGGTACAAAGTCCGCAAGGTCGATGCGCAGCGCAAGCTCGAACGCGTCGGCCAGAATCTGCTGCGGTTGACCGACATCGTCAAAGAAGTCGAATCGCAGCTTAACACCCTGCGAAACCAGGCCGCCAAGGCCTCGAAATTCCGCGAATACACCCAGGAACTCAAGCACCTGCGGGTCGGATCGGCCGCCGACGACTTCCGGGCGATTCACGCCCGCCTGCAGGCCAACGACCAGAAACGACAGGAACTCGAAACCGAAATCGAATCGTGTGCCGCCGATGCACACGAATGCGAAACCCAGCAGGCCGGTGCCGATGGCCAACTGGCCGAGGCCGAAGACCGGTTGCGCAGCGCCGAACGCCGCGAAGCCGAAAACCGCGAAGCGATTGCCGGCCATGAAGCCACCGTCAAACACCAGGTGGCTCGGCGCCAGGAACTCGAAGCCGACTACCAGCGTCTGCACAAACAGCAGGCCGAACTGGCGGCTCGTGTCCACGAAGTCGCCGGCGAATTCGAACAGACCGTCGTGGACCTCGAAAAGTACCGCGAGGAATTCACGCACCGTCGCGCCGCGCTGGTCGGTGCTGAAGCCACCGTGCGGGAACTGACCGAACGCGTCACCGTACTCCGCACGACCCTCGAACGCCAGCGGCACGAACTGCTCGACTCGGTGCGGGGCCTGTCGGCGTACGGCAGCCGGACGACGACCATCGACGCTCAGCTCAATGTGCTGGCCGAAGCCCAACAGGGCGCCGAGCTGCGTCTCGCCGAGATTGCTCGGAAAATCACTGTCTGCCGCGAACAATTCGCCGCCCAGGAAAAACTCGTCGGCACGGCCGCCGCCCAGCAGCAGACGCTGCGCGAAGAACTGCAGGCCATTCAGAGCCGTCGCGCGACTGTCTCAAACGATCAGGCCGATGCCCAGCAGCGGCTGTCTGAACTGCGTGAACAACGCGGCGCGATTCACGCCCGCCGCGGCCTGCTCGAAGAATTCGAACGTCGGCAGGAAGGGCTGGGAGTGGGCGTTAAAGAGATTCTGGCGCTGGCCAAGGAAGCGGAAGGCCCCCCCTGGAACCAGGTCCGCGGGCATGTCGTCGAATTGCTCGAAGTCGATCTCGAAAACGCCGCACTGCTGGAAGTCGCGCTGGGCGCCCGAGCCCAGTTGATCGTGCTCGACGAAGGAGCCCCCCTCGTCGATTACCTGCTCGATGGCAAATGCCGGCTGTCGGGCCGCGTCGGCTTTCTGGCCCTCACGCAGTCCGAAACCGCCGAAGGCAAACCCACCTGGCCCGCGGTACCGCAGGCTCCCGGCCTCGATCTGTCGGGCCGGCCCGGTGTCGTTTGCCGGGCTGACCGTCTCGTCCGTTCAGCGTCGGGAATTCACCGCCTGCCGGAACGCCTGCTGGCGGACACCTGGGTCGTCGAATCACTCGAAGTCGCCATGGCACTGGCGGGCACCACTTTCGAGCCGTGCCGGTTCGTGACGCTGCAAGGCGAACTGCTGGAACCCAACGGCACGCTCTACGCCGGTTCGCTAAAGGGAGAAACGGCTCTCGTCTCCCGCAAAAGTGAACTCCGCGGCATCAAGAATGAACTCGTCCGTCTCGATCACCAGATTGGCGTGACTGTCGAGCTTCTCGAACGGCTGTCAGCCGAAGCTGCCGAGCTGTCGCAGCAGGAACAACAGATTCAGTTCGATCTCGACCTGTGCGCGCACTCGGTCGCCGAACTGCGGACCGCCCTCGGCGGCAAAGAACTCGATCTCGAACGGGTCGTCCGCCAGGAAGCCGATGCCCGGGCCGACCTCGAACAGACGCACAGACGCATCGACGAACTCCGCCCGGAATGGGACTCGGCCCAACAGGAAAAGGCCCGGTTGGAAGCGGTTCAGCACACGTTGCAGGCCAACATTCAAACAGGCGAACAAGACCTGGCTCATGACGAAGCCCGCCTCAGCGAACTGCAGAATCTCTACGCGGCCGAACAACGCGACCTGGCCAAGTTCGAAGAACGCCTGCAAAACCTCGAAAGCGCCCGCACCCGCCTCGACCAGGAACGCTTCCAGCGCGATCTGCATCGGGAGGAAGCCGAACGCCGGTTCCAGATGCTGGCGGCCAAGCGCGACCAGATCGAAGTCGAAATCCAGAATTCGAACGCCGTCCTGCAGGATTTGGCGGCCCAGCGCGAAATCCTGGCCGCCGATGTCGCCCAGTTGCAGATCGAACGCGATCATGCCCGGTTACGCCGAGGCGAACTGTCGGAACGCGAACTGCAGGTCCGGCATCGGCTGCGCGACTTGAAAGACCGTCATCACGCGCTGGAAATGCAATCCACCGAAGCCCGCCATCAACTGGCCAGCCTCGCCGACCGGTTGCGCGATGAATTCCAGGTCGAACTGGCCGACGTCGCCGCCGCGGGAGCCACAGCCCGCGTCCCCCACTCGGCTCCCAGCGCCAACACCGACGAGACCGACGAAACGGGCGAACCGAACCAGCCTTCGCACGCCAGCGAAGCCGACGCTCAGATGTCTGACGAAGAGCATCGCGCCCATGTCGAAGAACAAATCAACAAACTCCGACGCAAGCTCAAGGCTCTGGGCCAGGTCAACACCGACAGCCTGAACGAACTCGAAGAACTGGAAACCCGGTTCGCCAAACTCAGCGGCCAGTTGCAGGACCTCGTCGAAGCCAAGAACACTCTCGAAGAGATCATTCGCCGGATCAATGTCGAAAGCAAACGACTGTTCATCGACACCTTTACCGAAATCCGTGCGAACTTCCAGGAATTGTTCCGAAAGCTGTTTGGCGGCGGCGAAGGGGACGTCATCCTGGAAGATATGGAAGATGTGCTGGATTGCGGCATCGACGTGGTTGCCCGTCCGCCCGGCAAAGAGCTCCGCAGCATTTCGTTGCTGTCGGGGGGTGAAAAGACCATGACCGCCGTGGCCATGCTGCTTGCCATCTTCAAGAGCAAGCCCAGCCCGTTCTGTATCCTCGACGAAGTCGATGCGGCACTCGACGAAGGCAACGTGAATCGTTACCTGGGGGTCATCCAGGAATTCCAGCAATGGACGCAGTTCATTGTGGTCACGCACCACAAGCGAACTATGGCCGGCGCCGATGTGCTGTATGGCGTGACCATGGAAGAAGCCGGCGTTTCGAAACGCATGTCGGTACGCTTTGATGATATCTCGGAAGACGGGCACTTTAAGAGCCCGTCGACGCCGGCCGGAGCCACGCACGCCGCCTGATCGGCCAATCGGGCCTCGCTCAACCGGCCGCAAACCGGCGCAACGCGAAATCTTGCTCTTGACCCGAACGGGCCGGCCACTCTCGCGACAACTTCGTGTCGAATTTTTGCAGACGCCGGACCTGAGGTCTGCGACATGGTTGCCGATTCTGCGCAACTGCTTGATTGCCATGCCGTTACAACCGCCCGGACACAGCCCGGCAGGAGCAATCGCTAGAGTCCGTATTGACGGAACTCCTATGCCAGCACGGTCGTTCGTGCCAAAGAGCCTAAAGTCAGCATGGCCCGCGGATCGAAAAAATACGTTAGACGGTTAGAGCTGGAAAAGAACAAAGAATGCGTGTACGCCGTGCGTTCAGCGCGTTCGACGATTGGCAGCTCTAGTCGTCTTGAGTCGGAAGGGGGGTGAGGCCATTACAAAGACAAACCACACAATCTGTGCGGGACAGTCGCTGTGCAGGCATTCTCTCCCTCTTTTCGGCGCCATGGGTGCGTCGGATTCCACGGCTGCCAGACCGGTAGCTGCGGCAAGAGGTCGCGACTATGGCGTACCACGTGACGTTGATTCGTTTTGTGAGTACCCGCTCGTTCCCCGCCAACGTATGGCGACAGACCGCTGAGGCGACTAAACCAACAGCAGTCTTTCGAAACCAGAGACTCGTTCCGACCCAAGACCACGGTGGTTCGCCAAGAGGACCACTAGGCAAGGACAGCCGACCAACGTGGTAGGGGCGTGTCTCCAGAGGACCCGCAATCCTCTGCCCTGTTAGACAGTATATATAGTCTGGAGAGCCTGCCATGAAGACGATCTTTACTACTGGACAGGTAGCTAAGATCTGTAAAGTAGCCCCCCGCACAGTCAGCAAATGGTTTGACTCGGGTCGGTTACGCGGATATCGAATCCCCGGTTCACAAGACCGCCGGATTCCACGCGAGCACCTCATCCGGTTCCTCAAAGAACACGGGATGCCGCTCGGCGAACTGGAAGACGAAGCCGTTGGCAAAATTCTGATCGTCGGTGCCGAATCCGGGATCCGCAACGGCCTGAAAGATCAGATGGGTGCCGACACCTTCAAGCTCGACTTCGCCAACAGCGGATTCGAAGCCGGCATTCAGGCTGAATCCCTGCATCCCGATTGCGTTGTGATCGACTTCATGATGGGTCGCAACGAAGCCGTGATGATTGCCCAAAACCTCCGCAAGAACGCCGAATACCTGGAAACAGTGCTCGTCGGCCTCTTGAGCGACGAAGACAACTCCAGCGGTTTCGACCGCTCGGTGTTCAACGAAACGTTCCGCAAACCGTTCGACGTGGCGCTGCTCGCCGAACGCATCCGGACGCTGGTTGGTCGCCGTAAACAACTCGCCTGATCTGTCCCGGCTGGCGGTTTCGCGCCGGCCTCAGGTCCGGGTCTGGCGACAGTCACGGAGGCAACATCCCAGGCCCGGTCGGCGCGCTGTCGCTGGCTGATCGGATCTCAATGGAATGCCAGGCCCGTCTTCTCACGAAGACGGGCCTTTTTTCATTGCGCCACCCAGAGCCAGCACGCCCGCGCCGCAACAGCAAGGTGGTCCGCAGCAATTGCAGTCACCGGATTCAGCCCGTGACCTGGAATTTGATGCGCTTCGAGACCAGCTTCATGCCGTCGACATCCGCCATGTTGACCGTCACCGCGAAAGTTCCCACGGCAGTGTAAGTCACATTGCCTACGACCTTCCAGGTCGAAGACGAAGTTGTCCGTGAGACCAGCACGACCGACCAGGTCGGGGTGCCTGTCGTCGCCCCTCCCCAGTTAATGGTCGCGGTAAAGTCGCTTGAGGACGCATACGGATTTGCATCCGAAAACGTCGCCACCACGACGTTGCCCGTCGCCAACAGCCGTTTCGCCTGCAGCGTGGCGGCCACCGTCGTGTCGGTCAGCGCGGCGTCAGCCACCTTGAAACTGGTTTTCGAAGAAGTCAACGTGCTGCCATCGACGTCGAACACGCTGACGGTCGGCCGGTACAAGCCCGCATTGGCATAGGCGGCACTGCCCGTGACTTTGCAGAGCGTCGCCGTGGCGGTTCGCGACACGACGATGACACTCACGGTCGGAGTCCCGATCACCGTCCCGTTCCAGTTCACTTTGACACTGAAATCTGAGTTGGTCGAGAGCGGGTTCGCATCGGTGAAAGTCGCCAGAACGACCGTGCCGGTCGTTCGACCTTCGGTCGTGGCATACGTGGTCGCGACCGTGGTATCGGTCAACACGGCATCCTGCACGCGAATCGTGGTGTCGGTCGTTTGCAGGGAATTGCCGTCGGAATCACTGATTTTGACCGTCGGAACATACGTTCCGGGCTTGGCATACACCACACTCCCGACAACTTTCCATTGCGACGTCGTTCCGGTCTTCCCCACGTAAGCCACCGACACCACGGGTGAGCCGACCACCGTTCCTCCCCAAATCACGCTGGCCTTGAACGCCGACAACAAAGCTGACGGATCGGCATCAGTGAATGTCGCCAGCGTGATCGATCCAGTATTGATCCCCTCGACGGCAGACACCGTCGTCTTCGGCGTGGTATTCACCAGATCTGCCGAACTGGCATACGTGTACTGGCTGGCTGTCGTAACGACCGATGTCCCATAACCAAAGATCGGCGCGTTCACATTCGCGTTGGGCGATGAGCTGATCTGATCAGTCTCCTTCACGCCCGATTGCACGGTGACACTCACAGTCCCCGTACCGGCAGGCACGACGGCGGTCCATTGCGTGTCATTCACATAAGTCACAGTGGTCGCCGGAGTCGTGCCGAAGAGCACCGATAAGTGGCCGGCCGCGCCCGAGAAGTTCTGACCGGTAATCGTGATCGTGGTGCCGGCCGCCCCCGACGTGGCGCTGAGACCCGTCACGATCGGTCGCAGATCAACGACTTCGAAATTCCCGGCCGTCAGCGCTTTCAGACCATTCGATGCGAAAATGTCGTTCACGTTCCAGGTCTGGCTGATCTGGTTGTTCGCATCCACAGACGCCGAGGTCCCCGTGATGTACATCGCGCTGCCGATATCCGCCAGGATCAAGCCGTACTTCTGCATCGCTCTCGCGATGATCTGCGATTGCGGCGGCATGGTATTGATCACGGCATTCACTGTCGCGTTATTCGCCAGACGCAGTCGGCTTCCCAACGGCAGGTTGGTCGAACCCGCCGTGACTGACACCTTATGCGAGGCCGGATAGACATACTGCGGATTGACGTCGCCCCGGGGCAAAGTGAAGCGCAGGGCGTGAGTGATGGCCCCCTGCCCTCCCTGGGACACGGGCAACGCTTCATCGGGACGGGCGAGGCCCGCCAGAATCGACAACCCGGCGGCGTCGGCCGAAGTGGCTCCCAACGTCCGGAACGTGTTTGTTTTCATATTCCAGACTGTTTCCTGGGCGGCATGCCACAGGCCGTCGGTATGGGGCAGCTCCACGTCATTGTCATCGGGAAACAACGTCGGATCGGCTGGACGAGTAACGCCATAGAGTTCGTAGGCGATGCTGTTGTCCTGATCCCAGATGATCAGGTGCGAATCGCCTCGCTGATTCGCGAGATAGCCCCCGCCGTTGAGATTGGGACCACTCTGATAATCCCCTTCCAGCACCGCCTGACTGGGAATCGGGACTGCCACCAGGTCGCTTTCGTCCGGATAGTTGTCGATGATGACGTTGATTTTCGGAGTGCTGTTGCCATGCACGACGTTGTACGGAATCCCGTACAGGGGATCGCCCGTGTTCGCCGGATTGTCTTCCCCCCAATCGGGATGCAGTCGAATCGAACTGCCGATGTGAGAGATAATCGCCGCCGAATTCGCCGCCACGGGCGCCTGGCTGATATCCTGATTCCAGGGATTGTCCGCCGGGAATAGCGACTGCCCCAGCAGCGTCGACGACAGGAGTTGCCGTTGTTCCAGCACTTCGGCCGGCGTGCACATCGTGTGTGCATTCCGACGAACCGCCTGTTGTGAACGATGCCTGGCAAGCCAGCGAGAGAAACACTGCCACACGTGATCACGACCGAACATCAACCCGATCCTTAAAAAAGCAACCAAGTCCTGTAAAAACCGGCAAATCGTCGCCGTGGAAGCCAGCGGCCCGGTCTCTAAGCCCAAGGGGAATACGGCGAGCGACCAGCGTCAAAGGCCCCGCGACCGACCGATCGATCAGAACGCCGATCCGTCGGCATAGGCGATGCTCCTGATTATCACCCCGCAGTCCCATTTGCCATCCGGGAACTTCCCGATAAGCCACCTCCAGCCTCGGCCACACAGAGGATTCACCTCAGAGTGCTCAGAGACCACAGAGAGTCCGACGCATTGACTGCCGACCCCCGGCCTCGCGAACAATATCTGTTTGTCTCAGACCGCGATGAGCCCCTCGTTGTTGCCCCCGCTTGATCGGGCCGTGTGGACAGGAGACATGGGTCACACTTTGTCTACTCAGAAACTGCGGTGCCAGGGCATGGGTCACGCGACTCGCACCGACAGACCGGGTGCTGATCGTTCCCCATGACCCGATCGGCCCCGCGCGATGCCGAGATTGCAGCCGCGCCGTTTGACCAGCCAGCTCACGCTGGCCGTTCGCCAAGGTGTCAGAAGAACCCGTCCTCGGCAGGCTGACAGCCGGGAATTCCCGGCAACCGCGATGCGCTGACAAGTTAAAAACTTGTCCCACGACCAGACCCGCCGCCCCCCACGCGAGATTCGGCCCCTCCGGTCACTGCTTCGTCTGTGCCTTCTGTGGCTCAACGACCACCGACCCGGTCACCCACAGACGTGCAAAACCCGTTACGGCTTGGCTGGCTCCGTTCGCAGGTAATCCAGGCCGAAGATATGGCATCCCGTATGCAACGATTTTCCTTTCGGATTCTGCCCCACGACCTTGATACGCAGCGTGTGCTTGCCGGGCGCGAGGTCGAATGTGCCCAGGGGCAGTTCTCCCGTGTTACTGACTTTCGAGTCGTAGCAATCAAAGAGCCGTTCGATTCGCTGGCCGTCGACGCTCAGTTCAAAGACGCCGTAATCGACCGCTTTAGAAAAAACGGCCACCAGTCGCTGTTGTCCCCCGGTCGTGGTCTTGAACTCAACGTCGAGTTCGCCACCGAGTGTGGCGTCGGTCCAGATGAACTGTTCTTCATTGCTCCAGGTCCCGTCGGGGTACTGACTCATCTCCTGCACCCAATGACGGCCGGACGTGATCCGCTTGACTGTCAGCGACTCGCCTTCGACGACTCCCGGCCGACCCGGCGGCCTAACGAACGTCACCGGCAGTACGTCTTTCATCTCCCGGGTGGGACGCTGGTGTCGCCGTGCTGCCAACGGCACGGCCGGATACGGATTCTCAGCCCCCCGTTCTCGATACCAGTAAACACAGGTGTCGTAGAGGGCCGGCCGGCAGTCTCCGTTCGGCATCACTTCCATGAACCCCTGGAAACCGGTCGTAAAGGGAACATCATCACACAGATGAAATCGGCAGACCGACGTGTCCTCCTCGGCATCGGGACGAATACGAGTCAGCGCGGCCGAGGCGCTGTCAAAGGTCACAAACGGTGCTTCCGCGGCCCAGGCATAGCCGATGTAATCTTCGCTCCCCGTGCCAATCGTCGAGGGAAACGCCTCGCCATCGACAAAGAACTTCTCATCCCCCTCGCCCCACCACCCGCCAAACTTCCAGACATGCTGCGTCATCCCAACAAACCGCCCGCGTCCCTTGACGACCAGCAACGGCCAGTCGGGCCAACGATCGCCTCGCTTGCGAACGAACCGCTCGGCAGCCAACCCGGTGAAGTCATCGCCATGCCAGGCCGCGCAGAATCGCAACAGTTTCGCGGCAGTCGATTGTTCGAGCGGCACAGTCTCTAACTCGATGGCGATTTCGCGCGGCACGGGACCATCATTGCCAACCACCAACCGCATGCCCCGGGAAAATGGCATATACCAGTGTGCGTAGAACCCGCCGGCAACACAGCCGGTCGGTCGTGTCTGGAATTCATTGAGCCCGGGCGAAGTGCCGAAGAAATCGCCCAGCGGTGCCCACACACTGGGCCGGTCCTCGCCATCCCAATAGACCGAGAGTGTCAGTTCCCGCAGCGTGTCTTCCTGAGCAATCTTGTCGGTGGGGAGCTTCAACGGTTTTACCTTCAGCCGTCGCACGGCCCCCGCTCCCGACACCCGCACCTCGCGGGTGGTCCCCGGCGCGATCGTCAGCGTGTCTTTTTTCTGTTGCATGTTCGCAGGGCCATACGGACTGCCCCCCCACTGACTCCACGCGGCGCTGGCTTGTTTCAACGACGCGACTACGTCGGGCGTGAAGCCCGGAAACGACGCCACTTCGCTACCCGGCGCAAACTGCGTATGCGTGCAATGAAAGTACGCCCCCCAACCTTTGTTCATGACCACCTTGCACGATTTGGCAAACGGGATCGGAATGAACGCATTTCTTCCCCGCGACAAGGTCAGCGCGAGCCCGGGAAACTCCTGCTCTGCATCGCCGAAGTAATCTCGAAATGGCTTGTCGATCACGGGCGTTGCCTGCCCATCCAGAAAGATCTGGATGTGCCCGGCCTCGGGCAGCGCCGACCAAATCCGCCAGAGCACTCCTGGGCCGGCGAGATCCACCATCACCTGGGAATCCCCTTCACTGCGAATGCTGCCACTGCCGTCGTTGTTCGCCGACCAGTTCCGATACGTGCCCGTTGCGGCATCGAACTGCGAACCCCGATCATGACTCGTCGAAGCGCCGGTCTTCTCTCCGTCGACGACCGGTTCCGCCAGTCGTTCCATCCGCACCAGTCGGGCCACGAGATCCGGATACGAAATCCTCTCGGCGGCGTTCCCGTCTGAAACGGCCAACATCAATCCCCAGAGAGCCAGAGTCGTGTGCATCGTCGTCTTCAAGAACTCTTCCTTTCGGCACGTAGGGCGATCTGCGTGTGTTCGCCGGATCAGGCCCGGATTCCAAGAGTGGACCTGTCGGCGACGAACATTGTAAAGACCACCCAGCAGACTGTCGTTCATCTCGGCTGATCGTCAGACACGCTGCCTGCCCAGTTGCCTGAGTATCCCGCGGGAGAACAGTCGCAACGATCGGATTTCGCCCGTATTCGGACCACCTGGAGACTGTATCCGAACGGCGATCCGCAGCCATCGCCGCCAGGCCCTAATAACCAGGCCGTTCTGGCGACTCGGGCCGGCAAAGCCGCGAACGGCGATCACGGCTCTCGACGGTCGCCTGATTGACAGACATCTCAACGAGAGCCAAAATTAGTGGAACTTGGTGATATTGCCCTCCCCCTGAATCTCCCGCCGAATGCGCATCGCGTTCATCACGCCACGGACACCGTTGATGGCCCAGAGCCGCCTCTCATTTCTGAAGGCCGTTTCCGCGTCGCGGCGGTTCGCTGCCTGGCTGCTGCTTTCGGCGGTTGCGTTCACCCCATCTGGCGTGCAGGCCGACGAGGCTCCAACCGGAGCGAGCGTTTATCAGGCCAAATGCGCGGCCTGCCATGGAGCCAATGGCGAAGGCGGAACAGCCAGTTATCCGGCTCCGCTGGTGGGCGATCGCTCGATTGGGGAATTGACCGAGTACATCAGCCGCGACATGCCTGCCGACCAGCCGGGCACCTGCGTTGGCGACGAGGCGCGCGTCGTGGCGGAGTTCATCCACGGTGCGTTCTATTCTGCCACGGCACAGGCTCGCAATAAACCGGCTCGCATCGAACTGTCCCGGTTGACCGTGCGACAATTCCGAAATGCCTGTGCCGACATGCTCGCCGAATTCCGCGGTGCCGGTTCGGTCGACGAACGACAGGGGTTGCTGGGCCGGTACTACAAGTCACGCAACACGCGCTCGCGTGACGTCGCGATCGAGCGCATCGACCCGGTTGTGGATTTCAACTTCCAGGACAAAAGTCCCGATCCCGAAAAACTCGAACCCCACGAATTCTCGATTCGCTGGGAAGGCTCGGTGCTCGCCCCCGACACCGGCGACTACGAATTCGTCGTAAAGACCGATCAGGCCACCCGCCTGTGGATCAACGATCTGAAGCAACCGCTGATCGACGCCTACGTCAAATCGGGCAACGACACCGAATATCACGGCTCGCAGTTCTTGCTGGGTGGCCGCAAATACGGACTGCGTCTCGAGTTCTCGAAGGCCAAACAGGGTGTCGACGACAAAAAGGCCAAAGAGCGGCCGCCTCAACCCGCGATGATTTCGCTCGAGTGGAAACGGCCGCATCGTCTGCGGGAAGTCATCCCCGCACGCTATCTGTCGGCTCAGCAGCCCCCGGAAATGCTGATCGTGGGAACCGAGTTTCCGCCCGATGATCGCAGCCTCGGCTGGGAGAAAGCAACCAGTATCTCGAGAGAGTGGGACCAGGCCACCACCGAGGCGGCCATCGAAGTCGCCCGCTACATCGCCGCACGCTCCGGCGAATTCGCCGGGACCAAACCGGGGGACGCCGATCAGATTCCGAAACTCAAATCGTTCTGTCAGCGCCTGGCCGCGGCCGCGTTTCGTCGACCACTCGCCGACGAACAGGTCGCGCTGTATATCGACCGGCCCTTCGCGTCGATCACCGATCCAGAAGCCGCCGTACATCGCGCCGTTCTGCTGCTGTTGAAATCGCCCCGATTTCTGTACCGCGAACTGGGCTCGGCGACCCCGACGGCCACCGATTCGTTTGATGTCGCGGCCCGCATGTCATTCGGGCTGTGGGATTCAATCCCCGATCCCGAACTGCAGACTGCCGCTCGGGAAGGCAAACTCGCCACGCCCGAACAGGTCCGCGCACAGGCGACACGCATGTTGGGGGACCGTAGGGCACAAACAAAGGTCCGCGAGTTCCTGCTCCGCTGGCTGAAAGTGGAGCGGGTCCCCGAACTGGATAAGGACGCGACTCAATTTGCCGACTTTACTCCAGCCGTGGCCCACGATTTGAGAACGTCGCTGGAACTGTTCCTCGACGAATTATTGATCAGCGAGGGGGCTGACTTTCGACAACTGCTGCTGAACGACTCACTCTATCTGAATGGACGCCTGGCGAAGTTCTATGGCGCCGAACTCGGCGAGAATGCCGAGTTTCAGAAAGTGGCCTTCGAACAAGGTGAACGGGCCGGCGTCTTGTCGCACCCGTACCTGCTCGCCGATTTTGCGTATCAATCGTCGAGTTCGCCGATCCACCGCGGTGTCTTAATCGCCCGCAGCGTCCTGGGACGAACCCTGCGACCGCCTCCGGAAGCCGTCACCCCGGTGCCGCCGCAATTACAGCCCGATCTGACGACCCGCGAGCGTGTGTCGCTGCAGACGAAAGCCGAATCGTGTCAGTCGTGTCATGCGATGATCAATGCACTGGGGTTTACGCTTGAGCATTTTGATGCCGTCGGTCGATTCCGCCGTGAAGACAATCGGAAACCCGTGGACTCACACGGGTCGTATCGCACCCGCAGTGGCGAAACCGTGGAATTCGGCGGTGTCCGGGAACTCGCCCACTTCCTGGCGAACAGCCCTGAAACTCATGCGGCCTTCGTCGATCAACTGTTCCATGCCCTCATCCGACAACCGATTCGAGCGTGCGGTCCGCACACGAGAGACAACCTGCGGAAATCATTTGTCGAGAACAATTTCAATATTCGTCGGCTGATGGTCGAAATGATCACAGTGGCCGCCTGGCCCGCCGACGAGCAGAAACCGCCACCACCACAATAAGTCTACGGGAAATACCCGTCATTCCCCCCCGAGGAGCGAGTCGCATGTCCAATTTGTCGAGACGCGAGTTTTTGCGTGATCTGGGCCTCAGCGCTTCGATGCTGCCGTTTGTGCTGAATCTGCCGGGGGTCGGTTTTGCCAATTCCACGGCGCGAAAGCAACGGCTGATCATCATTTTCAGCCCCAACGGGGTGGTGCAGCCCACCTTCTGGCCCGACGAGGCCGGCCGCGAGTTCACCTTGAAAGAGAGCCTGTCACCCCTTGAGCCCTTCAAAAACCGGTTGCTGACGCTGCACGGATTGTGTGACAAAGTTCGCGGCGACGGCGACAGCCACATGCGCGGAATTGGCTGCTTGCTGACCGGCGTCGAACTCTTTCCCGGAAACATTCAAGGGGGCTCCGACACGCCGGCCGGGTGGTCGAGTGGGATCTCGATCGACCAGGAGATCAAGAATTTCCTGCAGGCAAACTCCGCCACGCGAACCCGGTTTGGTTCGCTCGAGTTTGGCGTACTCGTTCCCGATCGCGCCGACACGTGGACCCGCATGTCGTACGCCGGCCCGAACAAGCCGGTCACTCCGATCGACAATCCGTACCGCATGTTTTCCAAACTGTACGGCCGACGCACCGACCAGGAGCACCTGCAGAGCATTCTCGATCCGCTGCAGGGAGATCTCCAGAAACTGGCGGCGAACTTGAGTGCCGCCGATCGACAATTGCTCGACGAGCAGGCGACGTTCGTGCGCGAAATGGAACAGGAACTCAAGTCCTCGACCGCCGAGGCCACCGGCCATGCGGTCCCGGATCTCGAACCGGGCATCAAGGAAGAGACCGAGAACATGCCTCGGCTCAGCCGAATGCAGATTGAACTCCTCGTCAGCAGCTTCCAGTCTGACGCCGCCCGCGTGGCGACGTTCCAGTACACCAATTCGGTTGGCGACCTGAAGATGAAATGGCTGGGGGTCGACCAGGGACACCACGAACTGTCGCACGAACCCGACACGAACGAGAAGTCGCAAGAGAAGTTAACGACCATTAACAAATGGTACGCCGAGCAGGTGGCCTACCTGGCGAAGCGACTGGCCGAAACTCCCGAACCGGGGGGGGACGGCTCGCTGCTGGATAACACCCTGATCGTCTGGACCAACGAACTGGGTAAAGGCAATTCCCACACGCTCGACAACATTCCATTCGTGCTGGTAGGCAACGGTCTCAACTTCGCCATGGGGCAATCGCTCAAGCTGGGATCACTCCCTCACAACCGCCTGCTCATGTCGCTGGCCCATGGCTTCGGCCACCACATCGAACGCTTCGGCAACCCCGACTTTTGCCGCGACGGCGTGCTGACGCAGTTGACGTAATTCGCGGCCCCAGCCGCCGCGTTCGCGCAGAACGCGGGACAACCGGGGCCCGCCCACAAAACCGCGAATGCAAACGGCGATACGACATTGCCGGGATCCGTACGGCGCATCGGCCGAATGTGGCACGTCCCCCCACACTCTCGGCGAGTGCAGCTACGAACGCCGCCGTAACCGCGAACCGGCGAACAACACGAGTCCGCCGAGGCCCCACAACACAGACGTCGCGGGCTCTGGAACCGCGGCCGGGACGCTGTACGCGCTAATCGAGGCGGGATCCACCAGAAACGAAATCGTGCCATCCAGGGTCAGTGTGGTGCCACCCACGAGGGCGGGAGTGACTCCGAAAGTCGGGGTGCCGTTGGCGATACCACTGAAGGGACCAGGCGTCGTCCAGACGCTGTTGTAAATGACTGTTTCTACCACGCCGATTGTCCCGGCGGTGGTCACGCCCGAGTAATTGATGAACCCTTTGACGGCGGCAAAACTGCCGGGACTGCTCATCACCGTCCCGTTGACGACGAAATTGGGAAACAACGTGGATTGCAACGGCAATCCCGCCGCATCGAGTTGAAACTCGACGTTGAAGTTGAACGTCAATGTCGCGAAACCGAATGTGGCATTGACCTGATTGAGGGTGATGCCAAAGAGATTCAAAGCGTACGTGTTTGACGCAAAGATATAGCTGGCGTCGATACTGCCCGTCGCAAAGTCAGCGGTGTTCGGATCGGTTGTCAGCGAGAGGGTGACGGTGGAACCGTTCCAGGGATTGACCAACGGGCCGGTGTTGGTTGTACCGGCGGGCGGCACCGTGGAGTTGGTGTCGTCGAACGTGATCGACGCCAACGATGTACTGGGGGTATTGATGGCAACGATACCCGCCTGAGTCGGAGAGCTGAATAGCAGGGCACCCAAAAACGCCAGAGGGGCGGCCTGGAGCAGGAGTCCGAGCAGGTCACATTGACGAGTCGCGGGAGCCGTGAGGGGCATGGGAATCGCTTTCTGTTGGGATATGAATCGAACGAGAACCGCACCTGGACAGGATCGAACCCGGGTCCCCCCGGAAATCCAGCGCCAGAGTACTGGGTTGCCGGAATTATTCAAGCCGGTGGACAGACAAAAAAGGGAGAGTTCATGAACCCCGGGCCCGAGAGATAGCTCGGTTTACGACCGACGTGCGGCAACGCTCGCAAGGTGGTGGATCCTCTTAAGACGCACGGCGCCAACGGAGGCCCTGTTTGGCAGCGACAGCAATACGAGTACCGCGAACGAGACGTGCGACCTCAATTCACGAGACGGCTTGCAGTCCTTTCCCGAATACAAGGTCAGCGATGTCCGCAGTCGACCGCGAACAGCCAGACTACCGATGGCCCGGGCAACCCTCTGGCGTGAAAACCAACTTTTTCAACGTTGGTTCAAGGGAGCGTTCCGTATGCGATGATCACGGACAAAGGAACACCATGATCCTGTCGCCAGGCTTCGAAAGTCTGGGCAACCACGGTCAAAACTGCCGTCGAGAGTACTTTTGTGTGTTTGGTATTTTTCGTAGTTGAGTTATTCAGAGCGATAAACAGGAGCAGAAAAGAACCGCGGATTTCACGGATTTCGCGGATATTTTTTTCGAGGGTTTACCACGGAGCGATGGGATGGTGCCGGTGAACGGTCATACCACAGAATACACAATCTTGGGTCGCCAGTTGCCGACGGTTTCGTGGATCAGGCTGCGACCACCGAGACACCCAGTTTTAATCTGTGTAAATCTGCGCAAATCTGTGGATCAGCCTGTCCGGAGATCGGGGGATGACGCTGGCGATGTGTGGAAGAGACGTTGGATCGCGGAGCGATCCACGACTTTGGCGCAATCGACTGAGGGTGGATTCGTTTTTGCGACCGACCCGCACCAAGTCAATCTGCGGGCGAGCCTCGATGCAGCTCGATTTGCGAACCCGGCAGTGCCATCACGCGGCGGGCCAGTGCACGATCGGAACCTTGTGGAACAATAATGATCACCCGACCGGGTAACGAGATTTTTCCCACGAGTCGCCGGGCGCTGCGGGACTCCGCCCCGCGGTCGCGAAACAATTTGGGCTCCGCACTGGTCGAGATGCAGAGCAGAAACAGCCTGGGTGAACCTGCAGGCTGGTTTCCTGCCAGTGCCAGCCAGGCCCCCTGCAACAACGGTTCTTCACCGATGACTTGCCGCACGGGAGCCAACTCGCCTTCCGTCAGCCCATGCGGCAGGCAGGGCATTCGCGACGATAATCGCCGATGCCCTTCGCGCATCCAATCGGTCCACGCGTCGCGACCATCCAGCCGCGCTTCCATGTCCCGCATTTCCTCGAAATGCCCCGTCAATTGATAATACGCACGCAAGGCCTGACAGGCCGGCTCGTAATAGCTGTCGCGCTGCTGGTCGACCAGGCTCTCCAACATGGCCGCTCCCTGCTCGTTTCCCCGGGTGACTTTCAGCAGTGCCCATTCGAACGCAGCCGGCCGATGCGGAGGCTGGCGCTCCAGCAATTTCTCTAAATACGGCGGCAGAGCCGCGCGGCCTTCCAGAATTTTCACGAGACAGGCCAATTCCCAATGCAGCGAGACATCTTGGGGCCGCGTCCCGGCCAGCGACTGCAATTGCGACAGACGATGTCGCAACCCCAGCCGGCGTCTTCGCTCAGCCGCCCACGGCGGCCGCACGGTGTCAGCCCAGCGCTGATTGACCCGTTGCGTCAGTTCC
>JAFEBR010000272.1 GCA_018242565.1 Planctomycetota bacterium
CCTATCATCAGTGCGACTGCCAGGTGGCGGCAAGTCAATAATATCTGGTACGTTGACGAGTATACTGAGGATTTTGGCGCGCAGGGGACGGGCAAAAGAGGCGGACGATTCAGCCGAGCGGAGCTAAAATACAGTTCGTTCGATTTGAGGGCTAAGGTCGACCCCGAACTTTTCAATCTGAAATCTTTGAAAATTCCGATCGGAACTCGATTCACCGATAAACGCAAGCAGGTTGGATCGCAAGATCAATACTGGAACGGTACAGCACTGCAAAATGAACGCCCATGAATTAACGCGTGTGCGGTCGCAATCCTGAAGACGTGGCCGCTTAACCCACACTTACAAACATGGGGACACAGCACCAACCACAGCCAACCGGTGGGTTTCACCGATCCCCGGCGACCGCATTCCCCATCGTCCGGTTTCCGGACGGAACAGGTCCACAGACTTTCAGGATTTTCACAGATCAAAAACAGGCTGCCAGCCCTGGCCGAGCCACGGGCCCCCCGATCATATTTACTGCACACGCCCGCATCAAAAAATCTGTGTCCATCTGTGTCCATCTGTGGCTCCCCTGCTGTTCCCCAGCGTGGCCCCCATCCCGTAACCAGCTAACCAGACCATGCACTTCCACGACGCCCGACGGGAACCCGCCGGCCAGGCCCCCGAGAAGTTCTCCGCCCCGCGCCGAGAAATGCGACCCGGTCGGCAAATATCCGTGAACTCCGCGTCATCCGCGGTTCCCTTTCGGTGTCTTTCTTTCGTGTGATTCGTGTATTTCGTGGTTCGCAATCTCTCAACCTCGAAATGATTGCCGTGAGAAATTTCTCAATGTTTAGCGCACCACGGTCCACGACGATGGCCCGGTCGTCATCCCACAGTTCCCTCCCAGAATTCACGGATCGTCGCAGAGCGCATGGCACGCAACGTCCGAATTACAGACGGAAAGAAACCGCGGATGCCACGGCTGTCGCGGATAAAAAAGATGTGCCTCGCCGAGCCGAATCACAGGCTTCCGATCACCTCCCCCGCTCACGCCAGCATCAAATAATCTGTGGCAATCTGTGTCAATCTGTGGATCCCTTGCTGTTCCCCAGCGTGGCCTCCGCGCCCTACGGGCGTCGTTCCTGATCTGGTTTGAGGAATTCCGCGACGTCGTTCCAGAATTTGGTGCAGTGCGATTGCTCGTCGGCGGGAAGTTGCGCGACTGCCTCCGAGTCGCGGATCGGTGCGAGATCGGGATCTTGTTGCCAATGCCGGAGCGCCTGCTGCGCGGCGGCGCGTTCGTCCGGGAGATCGCTTTGCCGTTGCTGGTGGCGTGCCGCCAGATCCGCCTGCAGCCAGTCGAATGCCTGCCGTCGCAGCCGCGCTCGCTCGGCGGCATCGAGCGCCGGATTGTTGTCGGCCCCGTGGCCCGCGGAGGCCTGAATCGCTGCGCATGCGGCGTTGTAGCGATAACCGGTCGCGAGGTCGTCGGCCAGCTTCGGGTCGGCGGCAAATGCCGCCGCGTAGAGTGCGCTGGCCTTGCGTTGGAATTTCTTCGCCGTACACCATTCGATCAGCGGCAGGCGTTCTGCGTTGCTGACGGGAACATAGGCTTCGTCCAGGAATGCGGCGAGGTGATCACGGCACACCGCCAGCCGTTCGGCCCGTGCCAGCCCCTGTTGGATCTTGACGTTTTTCGGTTCCAGTTCGAGGGCCTTGCGGAGACTGCGCAGGGCTTCATCGACCTGGCCCTGCAGATACAGCGCATTTCCCAGGTTGTTATGGGTGGCGACGTTTTGCGGATCGATCTCTGCCGCCTGGCGGTAGCTGGCGATCGCTGCGTCGAGCAAGCCTTGGCTGCGCAGGGCCAGGCCCAGTTGGAAATGCGCATGCGGATACCGCGGCGCGATTGCGAGGGTCTTGTGGAGACAGTCAATGGCTTCGTTGAGTTCGCCCTGATTTCGCAGCGCCGTTCCCAGGTAAAAGTGTGCGTTGGCGTTTTGTGGATCGAGTTGCACCGCTGTGCGGTAACAGGCGATCGCCTCGGCTGTCTGCCCGTGTTGCTCGAGCGCATGAGCCAGATTGAATTGCGAGACCGAATTCTTCGGATCGAGTTCAACAGATTTTCTAAAACAAGCGAGCGCCTCGGCCGGCTGATTTTTGACTGCCAGAGCGATGCCCAGGTTGGAATAGGCACCGGCAAATCCGGGCTCGCTTTCCAGGGCTTTCCGGAAGCAGGCAATCGCTTCATCCACTTGCCCCTGAGCGCTTAATGTGCTCCCCAGATTGTTGTACGCCCGGGCATGCCGTGGGTCGAGTTGCACCGCCCTGCGGAAAGACGCCAGGGCTTTTTCGATTTGGCCCTGGCTGTTGAAGGCGATTCCCAGATTGTTATACGGGTTCGCATTGTGCGGATCGAATTCGATCGCCTTGTAAAAGTTCCTGATGGCGTCATCTGTC
>JAFEBR010000273.1 GCA_018242565.1 Planctomycetota bacterium
GCTATTCTGCATGGATGACGGTGGACACGGGACGATTCAGCTCAAGCTCTTTGAGCGAGCAATATTTTGCAGAGTTGCAGCGCCGAGGGCAGCTCAGTCGAATCGAATCCCGTTGGTTTCCGAATGCAACTGGAGTCAACCTGAACCTTAAGCGAGCTCGGCTGTCGGAGATGTCCGTCGGAAGGACGAAGCAGCGAAACGTCCAAATCGCGAGTGGCAACCTCGACTTACTCGGCATGCCCTTTTTTTCCGGGTGCTGTGTGACGTTCGATTTTCCTGGCCGAGCCGTATATTTTCAGCCACGAAAAGTGCCTGACAACCTGGTCCACGAAGATCTGAGTGGCCTCGTTGCCGTGCGGAGAAACGATGTGCTCGTCGCGCAGTATGTCTGGCCAAAGGGGCCGGCTGCGACAGCGGGATTGATCGTCGGAGACAGGATTGAAGCACTCAACGGAGACGCGGCAGCAGAGATATCGCCATCGAGATTGCGCCGCATTTTGGCCGCTGAGGGCAAAGTCGTTCGCCTCGCAATTGACCGCGACGGCCATAAATTTGAGACGAGCGTGGAGTTGCGCGATTATTATTTGGATCGCATAGCGGCAATGAAAGCAGCCATCAGCAAATAGTCAGCTTTGGGGCCACTTGCCCGGAGGGTCTCGTTCATGACGATTACTTGCGGAGAATCTGCGAAGTGGGTAGGCGGCTGACTCGCGCGGAGTGTTCACGCGCGTATATCACGGCGTCACCGAGTTCATTGTTTCGTTTTAAGTCGTCGGGCCAGCCCGATTGGGGAGATGGGGCCGTTCAGAATCAGCACGAATTGAGGTGGCCAGTATGCCCAAGTTGCCGCGCAAATTCATGTTTGATTAATCCGCGGGTGGCATGGCAGCCCGGTAGGCGTCGGGGCGGCGCAACAGCCGGAGGGAGCGCCATCGACGTTCCGCATGAATTCTGGCTTCAGCCTGTTGCAGCGATGATCATCGACGAACCAGCGATCTCATGTCGCTGGCCCGGGGTCATTGAGGCGACGAATCTGCGACCACGACGACAGGTGAAAGACAACGCCGTGCAGCGGACGATACCACCGGAAAGACACGAAATGATCGAGCAGCACCCCGCAGGGGTTCCCAAAACGCTTCGTCTGCGGGTGCCCCGCTGAACACCACATCAGCATGGCCCCCAAAATCGTTCACGACGTTGCTTGAAAGGAGCTAAACCAACAGAGTGAGGGCCGCCCTGCTACGCCGGAGGCGTTAGGCAGCACAGCCCGGGTTTGCAGACTTTGGGTCGGCTACCATGGATTCGACAGAAATCAGAGTCTCTATCCTGTCAGGTATGTGCAGACGCCCCTCAGGCGACAAATCCCGTGCAATCCGGACGGAATCACGCCCAAGTTTAAAGATGAACAAGACGCCACGCGTTCCAACTCAGCCGAGCGGGCGAGTCCCGCAGCCAATCCGACAATCAGCCGGCCCACGTCGTCATCCGAGGCACCGGACTCCACGACACACAGGTGTACGCGTGCCACTTCCCTATCCGATGGAAACCCGTAAACGTGCCCCTGAATACGCCAGACTGCCAAGCCACGTCACAGCTTCTTCCCAAGCTCACGGCCTCGAAGAAACCAGCCGTGTGGGTGGCCCCACCCTGCTTCGCGCATGGCACGCCAATCGAAATCATCTGATCAGCAAAAACGTCGATTTGCTGATCAAGTCGCTGGCGTGACACGTTAAGGCGTGGTTGACACTGTCTTTCGTGGGGCACTCCGCGGTCGAGGTACACCTGTTTTTTTGACGCTCGTAATTGATTGTCCTCTGAGAGCCTGACCGCAAGTGCTCACTTCTCACTGGGCTTGCGATCTAACGTAATTTTCGCCTTCCAAGTGCCGTGGTTCGAAGTGACTCCTTCGAGCTTTGTCATATCTTCTGAAAGTTTTAACCGGTACTTGTCCAATCCCAAAATCCGGTGCGGATCGTCGCGGCGATATCCTTCCAGCGTCAGACTACCGGTCTGTGGATCGACTCCCCCCCAGACGTATTCAACGCCCGACGCGCCAATACGCTGATCGTAGTACTCCTTTAGCATTTCCGGCTTTTCCGGTGATCGTCTTATGGTCCAGTTAATCCTTCCTTCGACGGCACCCGAAGGATCGAGGCGTAAGATCATTTCAGCGTCGTAACTCGCACCGCTGGTCGCCGAAGTCCAGGTGCCGATCCAAACGTCGCCCAGCGCCGCAGCGGTTGCGGCTGATACCGGAGTTTTGGCAGTCCGCGAAAGGTCCGGTCGCCCCTCGGAGATCACGTCAAAACCGAGTGTCGCCATCAGATGTCCATCATCAGCAAGCTTCGTACGCCATTTGATTTCTTTGGTGGAATTCGGCTCGACGAAACAAATCTGTTCGGCGTCCGGCGCTAAGACCTCAATATGTCCCGGGAGATGCAACCGGACCTCAAGGAGAGCTGTTCGCATCAAGTCGTTTCGGATCACGGCGGTGAGTGTCACCTCGTCGCCGATCTTCGGGTCCGCGGCAGAACTTTTTAGACTGACCAAATGAACCGTTCTCTTTTCAATCTCCTTAGGCAACTCAACTTCTGGTATCTCTGGGGTCGTCCACAGAGACGAACAGAACAGCAGACTCCAAACCAATCCGCGAGCGAGAGACATTCCAATTTTCCTTTCATGTCGAGCTTCAGTTTATTGGGACGTGTAAAAAGCCGGTCAAGCACAACGGGGCCACCCATGATATCGGCGCAGTCGCCAGGTTTGAGATTGACAATCCTATGGCCAGCTGCCCGCACAATGACATAATTCAACACATCCGTTGTGCCGGGGAC
>JAFEBR010000274.1 GCA_018242565.1 Planctomycetota bacterium
AGGTTCGCGGCGCGTGGTGAGAAAGCCCTTTTCGCGAAGTTCGCGGTTGATGTGAACCGGCTGATCGACCTCCGTGATGGCATATTCCGAGAGCACTACCACCTCCATGCCGGCCGCTTTAGCCGCGTCGATCAGGCGCCCCGCCTCGGCATCAACCTGCCGAATGTCAGCCGTGATGCGGGGATCGGCCGGCCCCAGGCGTTGCAGGTTGTAATCGAGGTGCGGCAGGTAGACGAGTGTCAAGGACGGTTTGTGTGTGTGGAGCATTTCCAGGCTGGCATCCACAATCCATCGGGTACTCTCAATGTCGGCGACAGGTCCCCAGAATTTGGGCAAGGGAAAGACGCCAAGTTTTCGCTGCAATTGATCGCGCAACTCGGCGGGATGACTGTAGGAATCGAAGATCTTGCGTCCATCGGCGGGATAGCTGGGCCGCGGCGTCATCGACCAGTCCACGTCGGCGTACATGTTGTACCACCAGAACATCTTGGCCGTCGTGTGGCGTGGATTCCGTTGCCGGGCAGCCTGGTACAAGCGCTCTCCCTGGACCAGGGCATTCGACTGTTTCCAGAAGCCGATTTCCGCCAGATCGCGAAAGTACCAGCCGTTGGCCACGATGCCATGCTCGCGGGGCAACGTGCCGGTGAGAATTGTCGTCTGGGCCGAGCAGGTGACCGCTGGCAGGACGGTGCTCATCGGGCGGGCAAATCCGTCGCGTGCCAGTTGCGAGAGATGCGGCGTGTCGGCGCCGAGCATGTCATACGTTAGACCGACGACATCGATGACAACGAGAGGTTTCATGGGCCGGTTGCCCCTGCGACGATGTTCTGAAACGCATCGACCACGAAAGGGTTGCCAGCCCCGACTCGGCCATTGAGGCAAAATTGTAGCGACGCGGCGGTCGCTGACCAACGCGTTGGAGCCGAGTGTGCCACTCGCTTAGAAATCGGCGTCACCTGCGGCAGAACAACCGGCACCACCAGCGCAGTTTCCCAACCGCGAGATCTGGGCTTCAAGCCACGATCTCTGCGATCTCATCACCCCCCAAAATCCAACGGGGTCACGCTGGTGTGCCGTCCGCGCGAGTCGCACAGTGCAAGCGGTTGAAGAGAGTGAACACAACGATCGCCGAGGTCGGCCAGACGACGTGAAACCGCTAAAGACACCGATCGCGGCATCGCGGATGGAGAAGAGGCCCGTAAACAACGCCACGCTACACGTTGGACAAGTCAGGCCACCAAAGTGCTTGGCATTGGCCAGGACTCAATCATGCTGGGGGAAAGTACGCCGGCACGCCAAACCCAATCATGACCGTTAACGTCCCATGGCATCAAAGGCTCGCTGCCCAATCAGCACGAACTGACGCCTCACGCAGGGCAAAGCGTCAGTCAGGACGGTACCGCATCACCCTTTGGGTGGCAGAGATTTCAACGGATGCGGGGTAATGACCAAGTGATTCAGCACACAGCGCACGCCACGCACGCGGCGAGCGACGCTACTCACATCGGGCGCCTCGTCGTCGGCTTCCAGAATGCCCTGCAGGCAGACGCCGTCAGCAATGCGGCGAATCACCAGCGATGAGAATCGCAAAGTCGGCTCCGAGAGCAAGACTCGTCTGACGTCTTGCTCCACCTGATGTGCGGCCGGTCCACCAAGCGCTTCGTACGCAAACCTCGGAGGGGCAGACCCATTTCCCTCCCTGGAAAACTCCTTCAGAGTTAACGTCGACATGGGCAGGTTCCTGTTGGTTAGGAATTCGTGATTCATCCTTCGCCCTGATACTCGAAAGTTTACCCTCGAAAACCGAGTTGTATAGATCGGCTTGAGGTATGTCAGGCATTTCTGCATGAATCATGCCGATTCCGGGAATTCGTCGATTTCAACGGGTTCTATTGTAAATCTGTCCAAAAACGAGTGCCCAAAACATGAAAATTTGGGCGGAAACGGCGGTCTCTTCGCCTATTCCGACAGCGAACTGCCGGGGTTTCCAGCACCGCTGACGGACATAAGACACAGCCAGCCGGAGCGGGGGCGTCGGGAAATTCCCGAGAGGAAGGTCACACCTTCTTACAAACGCCATTGCCCGTTTCTGGCAATTTTTCCATAATCACGCGCAATTGACCCAGTTTTCCAGGCCGGTCGCACAAGCCCGGCCGTTTCGATGATCACAAGGGAGCCTGTTTGAGATGGCAATTTTTAACGACAACGCCGAAACGATTGGTCGCACGCCGCTCGTCAGAATCAACCGCCTGGCCAAAGGTACGGGCGCGACAATTCTGGCGAAAATCGAAGGGCGCAATCCCGCCTACAGCGTGAAGTGCCGCATCGGCGCTGCCATGATCTGGGACGCTGAGCAATCCGGAAAGCTGAAGCCGGGGATGAAAGTTGTCGAGCCGACCAGCGGCAACACGGGGATTGCGCTGGCCTATGT
This sequence comes from Planctomycetota bacterium, assembly GCA_018242565.1. Classification (GTDB taxonomy): domain Bacteria; phylum Planctomycetota; class Planctomycetia; order Planctomycetales; family Planctomycetaceae; genus JACQFH01. The sequence goes on from JAFEBR010000274.1 coordinate 2,432, forward strand.
GTGTGCCGCGAAAGGTTACGCTCTGACGTTGACCATGCCAGAAACAATGTCCGTCGAGCGCCGGCAGATGCTCAAGGCGTTTGGGGCAGAACTCATTCTGACCCCCGGAGCGGAAGGCATGAAAGGGGCCATCGCCCGCGCTGAAGAACTCTCGAAAGACCCGGGGTATTTCATCCCGCAGCAATTCAAAAACCCGGCGAATCCCGCCATTCACTTTAAGACGACCGGACCAGAAATCTGGAACGACACCAACGGGAATGTGGATATCTTCATCGCCGGCGTCGGTACGGGGGGCACGATCACCGGTGTTTCCCAGTACTTCGAAAAGGAAAAGAAGAAGCCGCTGCACTCGATCGCCGTCGAACCGACCGAGAGTGCCGTCCTGTCGGGCAAAGGCCCGGGGCGCCACAAAATCCAGGGCATCGGTGCCGGATTTGTGCCGGACATTCTCGATCGCTCGATCATCGACGAAATTGCCACCGTCACCGATGACGAAGCGTTTGAAACGTCACGCCGGGTGGCCAAAGAAGAAGGAATCATCTGCGGCATCAGTTGCGGTGCCGCGATGGCTGTCGCGTTGAAAGTCGCGGCCCGTCCTGAATCCAAAGGTAAGACGATTGTGGTGATCTTGCCCGACTCGGGCGAACGCTATCTCTCGACCCCCCTGTTCAGCGCCTGAACGACTTTCGTCACAGGATGACAACTGGCCCCGGTC